>QNER01000712.1 GCA_003646175.1 Candidatus Parabeggiatoa sp. nov. 1 | reverse complement strand
TTCCTTATCGATAATCTAATCGTTATCGTTATTAACTTTCGTACACGGAAAATGGGAATGCGCCCGTTAATCAATCAATTCGCCAACCTGGCCCTCAAACCGCTTGGTTTGGTTTAGACGGCTTTGTTTTATAATAAGTCATTATTAAGTACAACGAATGAACGAAATCAACGAATTAAAAACCAAAAAGTTAGATCGCTTGGTTTTATGATAAGCCATTAATTTATAAAAGCTTTTAGTCTCAGAGGCCATCAACAAAATTGAGTTAATCAATTTTGTGGATTTAAAAATGTTAGAATACCTGTGGATGTTCAGAAAATTCTGAGAAACCAAGGTTCGATAAGAAACTTGCTTTCTTTTCCGTGAAAATATTTATAAAACAAAGGGTAGTCCAGTAGAATAGTGATACTTGTGTCCAGTCTAAAAGCCAAAGCTTGGGATTTGGACTCCAAAATCACTACAGATACGGGACTGTCACATTTAAGAAAAGTTTATGCTTAAAAGAATTTACATTGATAATTTTAAATGTCTGGTCAATTTTGAATTGACGGTTGAGTCGATGAATTTATTTCTTGGGGCTAATGGCACCGGAAAAACCACATTATTTCATGCTTTGCTCAAACTTCAACAATTTATTGTTGAAGGTAAAACCGTCACCGAACTTTTTAAATCGACTGATTTAACGAGATGGCAAGACTTTTCAATTCAAAGTTTTGAATTAGAAATTGCTGGGAATGGTGGCGTTTATAAGTATTCACTGGCTATTGAACACCTGCGAGAACAAGCACGTTCAAGAATGCAACAGGAGCGTTTATGGTTCGATGAGAAACTCTTATTTGATTTCAATATTCATGAGGGTGCAGGCATGGCGCAACTCTACCATGATGATCATACTGTTGGTCCAGAATATCCTTCTGATTGGTCACGCTCAGGCATTGCAGCCCTACAAGAAAGATTAGATAATAAAAGGCTTTCTTGGTTTAAAAAACGTATTGCACAATTTTTGATAGTCCGTATCAACCCAACTCTGATGGATTCAGAAAGCCGTCGAGAAGAAACGAGTCCTACTTGGGAAATGTCAAACTATGCTGCTTGGTTTAGGTATTTATCCCAAGATCAAGGTACCATTTTTGAATTGACTCAGGAGTTACGTGAAATTTTGCCCGGTTTTAAAGCTTTTAAGATTATTTCAGACGGTAAAGCGAAAATCCTTTCCGGCGTTTTTTTTAATCAATCTGATCAGGCTATTAATTATGAATTTGAGGAATTGTCTGATGGACAACGTGTTTTGATTGCATTATATACATTATTGTATTGCATGCCCGATGAAGATTACACTTTATGCCTTGATGAGCCGGAAAACTTTTTAGCGTTACCAGAAATTCAACCTTGGCTTGATAAGCTTTATGACCAATGCGAGGATAATCGCATACAAGCGTTATTGATTTCTCATCATCCTAAAATAATTAACTATTTGGCGAGTGATGCCGGTTATTGGTTTAGCCGTCAAAATAATGGCCCAGTGCGTATTCAACGTGTGACTGGTGAAGATGACACTGGTTTATCCATTGCTGAGTTGGTAGCACGGGGGTGGATTTATGACGACTAGTCGCCACAAACCACAAGTCGTTATTTTATGTGAAGATAATACGCATTATCACTTTGCACGAAAATATTTTCAGTGCCGTGGCTGCACAAGCTTCATTCAAAAGAAGTGTCCTGAAGGTAAAGGTTCTGGTGAACCATAAGTGCGTGAACACTATGCACAGGAACTTAAAGTTCATCGGAGCAAAATGAATCACCTCAATATTGCCTTAGTCGTTGTGATTGATGCTGATATGAAAAGTATAGAAGAGCGCATCAAATCTTTAGATGACCAAAATCCACGTGCAGATACAGAAAAAGTTGCGATCTTTGTGCCGGCAAGAAATATTGAAACGTGGTTTCGCTACCTAGATGGACATGATTATAACGAAGAAGAGTCCTATAAAAGTTTGTATAAGAAAGGCACTTCCCCTAGGAAATTTGCTGAAAAATTGGCTAAAGATATCTGTTCTCAAGGGCTTCCAGATAATGCCCCGCCTTCTCTAGTTCATGCCTGTCAAGAATTAAAAAGGCTACAAATTGACTAAAAAAATGCTTGCTGTAAATAATCCGGTGAAAGCCCAAAGCTCCGCTACGCACAGCGAAGAACTCCGGTATACCATCACCGAAAAATTGACAGCAAGAAAAATTGTTTTAAGTGGCGCGTGGGAACTTCAATCGGGGTGTCCTTTTTGGTGGTATAGAAAATCAAGCAATTCGCCAACCTGGCCCTCAAACCGCCTGGTTTGGTTTAAACACCTTGGTTTTATAATAAGCCACTAATAAAAGCTTCTAGTCTCAGGGGCCATCAACCAAATCGAGTTAATCAATTCGCCAACCTGGCCCTCAAACCGCTTGGTTTGGTTTAGACTGCTTGATTTTATGATAAGCCATTAATTTATAAAAGCTTTTAGTCTCTGGGGCCATCACTCAAATCAAGTGAATCAATTCGCCAACCTGGCCCTCAAACCGCCTGGTTTGGTTTAGATAGCTTGGTTTTATGATAAGCCATTAATAAAAGCTTTTAGTTTCAGAGGCCATCAACCAAATTGAGTTAATCAATTCGCCAACCTGGCCCTCAAACAGCTTTGAAAAGACACCTTGATTTGTTTGTTACCCATTACATTAATCGCATTAATTAGATTAATTGATCCCTATTTTTTGGAAAAATCGGATTTCTAAAATTTCGGTACCACCAAAAAATGAGAGCCAAGAACTTTTAAAAATCGGATTTTTAAAATTTCTGTACTACCCAAAAATGAGAGGCAAGAAATCAGATTTTTTGGAAAAATCGGATTTCTCAATGGTATGGATATTTCTGCTATCCTGCACTAGTACTTTGAAGTTGAATCGGGGGATGGGTTGGGTTTATTCGTTAATTTCGTTCATTCGTTGTACTATCTACCGGTTTAGCACTATAAACTCTTTTACCATAGGCACTTGAAATTGATATTGATTTTGAACGGCTTCAATTACTTCTTTATTAATTAAGGCCTGTAAAATAGGTTTGTCTGAGTCCGCAAAATTATCGGCTGCCAACACTCGTCGTACCATTTCCCGTTCTGTCGCGCTTAAGCGTAGTTGCCATAATTCGTTGAAATATTGATGTCCGCTTTGCAAGGCTTTGGGTATCGCTGCGGTGACATCATCGGCTTCGGCATAGCGGCGTTTGTGTTGGTTGAGTTGTTCAACAACGGTATAACATAATAGTTGAACTAAGTAGGGCTGACAGCGTGTCCAATGAATTATCGCATCAATCGCGGCAGGGGCATAAATGTCTGGGAAATTTTCAATGGGAGTCGTAATCAATTGTCGAGCATCCGCTTCATCTAAGTAGCTAACCTTTAAGGTGCGAGTGTTGATGAGGTAGTCGCTCCAGTAATCGGGGAGTTCTTGGATGAGATGGGCACCACTGAATAGTAATACCCATTGCTGGCGGTGTTGCATGACATGGCGGAGAAAGTTGAGCGGGGCGCGACTGCCCGTCTCTTTGACAATGTCGTCTAAGCGTTCAAATTCGTCTAAACAGAGTAAAATCCGCTGCTTACCCACCGTTTTTTCGACATCATCTAGCCATTCTTGCAGGGCATAAAACGGTTCTTCTTTCAGCACTTCGGCATCGGCAGCGGGCAAGGTTAAATTATGATCTTCTCGGGCCGATTGAATGGTTTGTTTAACGAGATATTTGGCGATATAAGTTAAGCGAGTCAAACTGGCGGCCCCTTGGAAATCGACTAATAGCGGTAAAAAATGACTGCCCACTTTCGCCGGTAAATGTTTGAGTAATGAGGTTTTGCCGGTTCGTCGGCCGCCATGAAGTAATAAAATGGGCGGTTGTGTCGCTAACATCAGGTGTTCGATTTCGCGGAATAAGTCGATGCGGCCCCGAAAACGTAAGCCACTGACGCTCGGATTTAAGACCGGCCCAGCCACATAAACTAACGGAATTTCTTGGCTGCGTTCCAGTTGTTGTGCTAGGTTTTGTTGGGCGATTTGTAAGCTGGTTTGCCATTTTTTAATGATCGAACCAAATTCGGTGGCTTGATGGGCATTGCCGCTGATAGCCAGTTGTTGAGATAATTCTTTTAAATCGGTTAGCGGTTTGTTTAAGAGTTCGCTACGGTAATAGGGCGTTGTGGCAGCTAAGGCGGCTTGAACATTACGACTGATGTCAAGGAATTTGGGTAATAGTTCTCCAACTGCTGCGGGTGGCGGGGAGGGCAGCCAACGTAATTCAGTTGCCATCAGGCTGATATCGGTGGCGGTTTTAGCGTGGTTTAAGGTATCAATCGCAATACCAACCATCGCGTTGGCGGCGACTTGTTGTTGGTTGGTGTGGGTTGTTAAATGGGTAATCGTTTGTTGGGCGATGGCCGGGTTTTCGTGGTAAGCACGAATAATGAGGCGAACCATAAACGGTAACGGTAAAATAATCCGTTCATCAATATAGGTGGGCAGATAACAGAGGGCTTTGCTAGGCCGGATGGGGAGAAAAGTCAAGCCTATCATCCAAAGCAATTCCGGGAGCCAGAACCATAGACGTAAGACCCCTGCGATAAAGGTTACGCCGACTGCCACGCCGAATGCCACGCCTCCTGCCACGCCGACTGCCACGCCGAGTGCCACGCCGAATGCCACGCCGAATGCCACGCCTCCTGCCACGCCTCCTGCCACGCCGAATGCCATGCCGAGTGCCACGCCGACTGCAACTCCGATTGCCACGCAAAGTGCCATTCTGCAAGCGGCGCTTCATGCAACTCC
>QNER01000711.1 GCA_003646175.1 Candidatus Parabeggiatoa sp. nov. 1 | reverse complement strand
TCAGGGCTGAAATTCTAAACCCATAAATCCTAGGGCGTTGCCCTAGGCTGGTATGTCAGCCCCTTTCAGGGGCAAAGCAATCTAAAAAAGTCTTATGCGAACTTAGTGATTGCTGTACTAGAGATAAATCCGTAGGCTAATAACGGTAGTTGAGCCTGCCGAAACCTGCCGAAACGAAAGCAGGCTAAACCCTAATGGCACGCACGATATAAATTTTGGTTGTGCAAGCAAGAACAGCCAGGGGCGTTGCCCCTGGAACTTCAACGCAAAAAACTTGAATATCGAGTATATAGATGTTCAGAAAAATATTTGATTAAATCCATCAGCACAACAAATCCAAAAAATCTTTTATTATACCTACAAAGATTTCTTTCAGTCATTTTCCAATTTTTATTCGTTTATTTCTGGGATTCGCTGTACTAAAATAATTATTTATTACCTATTACCTATAATCCTGTCCATCCATGAATCCGTTTCATCCTGTTCAAAAAATTTGTTATTATATATAATATTTATCATTATAAATCCGTTTAGACCAAAAATCCTCTGCGCTATGATTCGTCATATTTTTATGTAGGAAAACAACATGTTAAGTCATATTTCTCTGAAGTTTAAAATGGTCTTTGTCAGCGTCTTAGCAGTGTTGGGTGTTGGTGCATTGATAGGCACCTTAGCCGTTAACACCGCAATAAAAGCGATAGAGGCACTCGGGACTGCACATTTAGCAAGCATCCTCAACATCAAGAAAAATCAAATCGAGCAGTATGGACAATTACTGCAAACCAATCTGCAGTTTTTTAGCAAAGACAAGAACACGCGGCAAATGATCCATGAATTTGTTGAAATTCATAAAAAATTGCCAACGACTGAGAACCTTCCGATTGATGATCAGGGCGTCAAAGCTATTCACGCCAAATATGAGGCCCATTTTCAGAATTATGCCGACGCTTACAAGTATTATGATCTGTTCATTCTCTGCCGGGAACACGGCCATGTTCTTTACAGCGTTGCCAAAGAATCTGATTTTGGAATCAGCCTTTCCACTAACTCCCGGTTAGAGGGGAGTGGACTCACTCAACTTTGGCAACAAGTGGTTAGCACCCGTCAAATCGCGACAGTGGATATGGCACCTTATGCGCCTTCCAACAATGAGCCGGCAATGTTTATCGGTATGCCCGTTTGGCAACAGGAAAAAATGATCGGTGTTGTCGCTATCCAGATCAGCGATAAGGTCATCAGTACTATCATGCAAGATCGTAGCGGCCTGGGTAAAACCGGTCAAACCTACCTAGTGGGGCAAGATAAATTAATGCGAAGCGATTCGTTGCTTACGCCGGAACACTCCCTGCGGGCTTCTTTTGCTGATCCTGAAAAAGGTCGCCTGAACATCAAAGCCGTCACCGAAACCTTACAAGGTAAGCGTGGTAGCCTCATTGATAAGGATCATAAGGGTCATTTAGCCCTATTTGCTTTTGATACCGTCAATTTTGCCGGGATCAAATGGGCTATCATCGCAGAAATTCATAACGATGAATTATTTAAAGATGCTTATGCTATCCATCAGAATATTTTTTGGTTTGGCCTTATCACCATTCTAGGGGTCATACTGGCTAATTTATTAATCCTGAGAAAAATACTGATGAGTCCTTTACAACGTTTTCAAGAGGGCTTGCTCGGTTTTTTTGCCTATCTAAATCGGGAAACGGCTATCGCCCAACGGATTAAGATTCATAGTCAAGATGAATTAGGGCAGATGTCGCAATTGGTGAATAACAACATTAGAAAGATTGAAAAAGGGATTGTTCAAGATAACCAATTGATTGCCAATGTTGCAGAGATTGTTAGCAAAACCAAAATTGGGCAACTTCAAGAGCGAGTGACAGAAACAGCTCATAATCCGGCACTCAATGATCTGAAATCGCTATTGAATGAATTGTTGGCCGTTATGACGGGGGTGCTTGCCGATGTGGGCAATAATCTCAACAAACTCGCTGAAGGGCAACTGAATGCCCGCGTGACCAAACATTACAAAGGTGAATATGCCCGTTTAAAAAACGCTTGTAACGAGATTGCCGAACAAATACAAAACATTTTTGGTGAACTCAATACCACTTTAATAACCATGGTTGACGGCAATATGAAGGCTCGCATTACCAGGAAATTTGTCGGTGATTTTGCTGGGGTTAAAGTGTCTACTAACGCAATGGCAACAAACCTGCAACAACTGGTTGATGAAGTGAGTAACGTGCTTTGCAAATTTGCCGATGGCGATATGACTATGCGGATAACAGGTCAATTTCCCGGTGATTTTGCCAAAATAAAACAATCCTCTAATCGCATGGCTAATGATATTCAGGAAATGATTGAGGAAACCTGTCATACACTGGATCAATTAGCAGATGGTGATACGCAGGTACAGATTCCCGGTGAGTTTCCGGGCCATTTTGAAACAATTAAACGGGCCCTAGAAACGACGGCCCAAAAATTGGCCGAAGCGACGGCTCAAAATACGCGCCAAAACTGGTTTAAAACGGGGCAAAACCAATTAAGTGCACAGATGAGTGGCGACAAAACGATCATTCAATTGGCTGAAGATATTATTAACTATCTGGTGCCTTATTTGGAAGTACAAGTGGGGGCTTTTTATTTGCTCATCGCAGAAACTGAAGAGAAACCCGCCCACCTAAAAATGATAGCCAGCTATGCTTATGTTTGGCGTAAAAGTGCGGTGTATGAATTTCAAATTGGCGAAAGCATTGTCGGACAGGCCGCACTGGAACGCAAAATGTTTGTGATCACTAACGCGCCTGATGACTACATGTCGATTCAGTCCGGTTTAGGCGAAGCCTTGCCAAATGCGATCCTAGTCGCCCCGTTTGTCTATGAAGACACCCTGAAGGGCGTGATTGAACTGGCTTCTTTTACCCCGTTTACCGACAATCAATTGGCATTTCTTACTCAAAATTTGCCGATGATAGCGATTGCGGTTAATACGGCGGAATCTCGCGTCACAATGCAAGCCTTGCTGGCACAAAGCCAAGCCCAAGCCGAGAAATTGCGTCTGCAACAAACGCAATTACAAAACGTCAACGAGGAATTAAAAAACCAAACGGAAGAACTACAATCTCAATCAGAAGAGTTACAAGTCCAGCAAGAAGAATTGCGCGAAGCGAATGAAGAATTAGAAGAGCATACTCATGCTCTAGAACTTCAGCAAGTGGTCGTTCAAGAAAAAAATGCTGAACTTGAAACCGCGAAAACGGCTATTCAAACCAAGGCCGAAGAATTAGAATTAGTCAGCAAGTACAAATCCGAGTTTTTGGCAAATACGTCACATGATCTTCGCAGTTCGTTGAATAGTATGCTGATTCTGGCCCAATTGTTAGCCAATAACAAAGACAACAATCTGACCCAGAAACAGGTGGAATATGCCCAGACTATTCACACGTCCGGCAGCGATCTGCTGAATTTACTGAACGACATTCTGGATTTATCCAAAGTCGAGGCGGGCAAAATCGCAATCAATCCAGCAGAATTGGCTTTTGCTGATTTAATCACCTCAATTGAGAAAAAATTCCGTTTTGTCGCGGAAAACAAAGGCCTAAATTTTGCCATTTATTTAGCAAAAGGCTTGCCACCGACTTTCTGCACCGATGAGCAACGCCTAAAACAGATCACAACCAATTTACTCTCTAATGCCTTCAAATTTACTGACAAAGGCAGCGTCACGTTGAACATTCAACGGCCGCCAACAGAAGTTGACTTATCCGATAGCCGGCTCAACCCAGCGAGTGTTATTGCCATCAGTATCACTGATACCGGCATTGGTATTTCTCCAGATAAACAACCGATCATTTTTGACGCTTTTCAACAAGCTGAGGATACTACGAGCCGTCACTATGGGGGCACTGGATTAGGGCTTTCTATTGTCAAACAACTCCTTGAGTTACTCGGTGGTGAAATTTTTGTGCAAAGTGAAGAAGGGCAGGGGAGTATTTTTACCTTCTATCTGCCAGAAAGGCTCGTGCTTGATGACAAAATTCCCCCCAGTCCTCCTTTGCAACAGGGGGAAGTTGTTGATAAACCGGAAATGATTGCCAGTTCTCCTGTGCAAAAGGGCGTTCCTCCCTTTGATAAAGCTGGGGAACTTTTTCTGTCGAGTTCACCGGCCTCCGAATTAGACACGCCCCATCAACTGCCGTTCGTGGACGATCAGGACAATTTACAATTGGGGGATAAGACGCTTTTAATTATCGAAGATGATCGCCATTTTGCTAAAATTTTGATGGAATTAGCAAAAGAAAAAGATTTCAAAGTGCTACTGGCTGAAGATGGCAAACAGGGCCTACAATTGGTAGCAACTTACCAACCCAGCGCGATTATTTTAGACATTGGTTTGCCGCAAATGGATGGTTGGACGGTAATGGATCAACTCAAAGACAATCCAGAAAGTCGTCATATTCCAGTCCACTTTGTGTCCGGCGCAAATAACAGTCAAGAAGCGAAAACCAGAGGTGCCATTGGTTATTGCGTCAAGCCAGTGAGTATGACGGAACTTGGCGAAGCCTTTAAAAATATCGAAGGTTTTATCAGTCAAACGGTGAAGAATTTATTGGTTATCGTCGATAATCCCCAACACCAACAAGCCATTGTTGACTTAGTCCACAGCGAACAGATTCAACCGACTGTCACCGCCACCCGCACTGAAGCTTGGCAACAACTCCAAGATAATCACTATGATTGTATCGTCTTGGATGTCAGTGCTGAAAAAGAGACGGGTCTTCAATTACTTGAAGCACTTTATCAAACCCCCAAACTCAATCAAATTCCGGTGATTATTTATGC
>QNER01000710.1 GCA_003646175.1 Candidatus Parabeggiatoa sp. nov. 1 | reverse complement strand
TGGGCGCATTAAAATTTTAAATTGCCCCTTCACCCAGGGCGCTGCCCTGGGCTTTAATAAAGCGCCCTTTCAGGGCTGAGTAGTTACCATTTTTCATTCTTAATTTTAACTCACATGAAGAAATAGCTTATGAAAACTTAAATAGCTTATGAAAACTTACTTATGGATGGGAATTGCCGGTGGAATTGCTGGTGTCATCATCTTACTTGTGCAATTTGCATATACTAGCAGCGAGCAAGCCATTCGTATCAATGATCCTTGGGTACGAGAAGCACCACCCAATGCCATGGCATCAGCGGCCTACATGATCATCGAAAACCTTTCATCGCAGCCGAAAATTCTAACCTCGGCCACCAGTGAGGCCTTCAAACGCATAGAAATCCATCAAACCGTCAACCATAACGGTATGATGAAGATGCAGCCTCAGCCACAACTCCCCATTGCTGCCAACGATAAGGTTACTTTGAAACCGGGTGGTTATCATTTGATGCTGCTGGATAGTCAAAAACCTCTCCGTGCTGGTGACAAAGTGAATTTGCTCTTAAAGTTTGCTGATGGTGATGAAATCACTATCACTGCGGAGGTACGCAAGTTTACTCCGCCACAAATGAACCATGATAACCACTAACACTGATTTTGGGGACTGATGTTCAAACGGATGCTATCCCTTCGAGGGATAGTATCCGTAAAATTCAAACGTATGCTATCCCTTCGAGGGATAGTATCCGTAAAATCAGAACCTTGCACGTATCCTTTATTATAAACAATCCTTGTAGTTATAACGATTATATTTATGTATAACAATGAACGCGCCTACGGGGGAACGCATTCCGGACACGCCTGCGTCCAATCATTTTGGGGTTTATTGATGAAACCTATTACGCTTATTATCACGTTATGCGCGTTGTTGAACTTGTCAGGCTGCGGCTTGGAGCCTAAAACGGATACTTGGTCAAACCAGCGTCTTTACTCTGAAGCAAAAGAATCACTTGATGCCGGTGATTATGCCACCGCCATCAAGTATTATGAAATACTAGAAGCACGTTTTCCGTTTGAAACCTATGCCCAACAAGCGCAACTTGATCTGATTTACGCCTATTATAAGTATGAAGAACCAGAATCAGCGATAGTCACTGCTAGTCGCTTTATTAAATATTATCCACGTCACCCTTATGTGGATTATGCATACTACCTCAAAGGGTTGGTGAATTTTCAACGTAATCTGGGGGCTTTGGATCGCTTGTTACCGATTGATCACTCACAACGTGATCAAAAAACCGCACGGGAGTCATTACAGGATTTTGCCGAGTTAATTGAGCGTTTTCCCAACAGCAAATACAGTCAAGATGCCAGACAACGCATGATTCATCTGAGTAACCGGCTGGCTGATCAGGAATTACATGTCGCAAGATTTTATATGAAACGGGGGGCTTATGTGGCAGCGGCTAATCGTGCTAAGACAGTGATTCAGTCCCATCAACGCACACCCGCCGTGCCAGAAGCTTTAGTGATTTTGGCAAAATCCTATAAAATTATGGGATTAAATGATTTATCTGGCAGTGCGCTAAAGGTGTTGAAGTTGAATTACCCTGAACATAAGGGGATTGCAGAGGTGGAAAATTTGGTGGTGAAATAAAAGGAGAAAGGGGAAAGGGATCGGTTCAAGGAATAAATATCCCATCTAATCCTGAACCGTTTATTTTGAATACCAACTTTAGCCGTATCACACTGAATCAGTCAATTTAATGTGCCTCAAAATGGCTGGCATTTTCAGCACCATGACTAAAGCGTATTCTCAAAAGAGTCATTCAAAACAGTTTTGTCCGTCATTTTTGGTAATGGCTTGACAGCTTACCACCTATCAGTTTATCAAAACGATGATAAATGGCGTGTGCGGTTAAATTCGTTTCAGGCGAACCTTCCACGAACACTAGCGTAGTGGCTATTTTAGGCAGTTATCCTTTATATTCAATGAGTTATAAAAAATTGATAGGTGGTAATGGCTTGACGGGCAATGAACAATCAATCAATAAATGGGCAATAGATAAATCGTATCTTTAAATAAAATCAATGGTTTATAAAAATGTAAAAACCGTGCCACTTTGAAAAACCGATTGCCTGGGGTGAAAATTGTCACGTAAACTAATGAAAATATCGTTATTTAAGTAAATCACGATTTTTAGTGCATTTTTTTGTCAATGCGGCACAAAAAATTTTTTCGACAATAGTTTTCCAATTTCAATCAGCTTAATTGCAGCATTAAGCCCATTTTCGACAACCTGTTGCTGTGATTCAAATGGAGCGAAACGATCAATCGAATTGACTTGTAGCCGAACAGCAGCTGACTTGCCGGCTTTCGCAACCCCCACCTCATAACCATCCAAGAGAGTTTCAAGCTCTTCTAATCTCTCAGCAGCACCGGCTATTTGCAAGTCAACATCACCACGCTCTAGCTTATGTACAATCGAAAACCTTTTATCAAAGACTGATGGACGAAAATATAACCAGTCTGAATTAGCCGGCTTAATCCCCGGCTTTTTCAGTTCTAATTCAGGGAATTTATTGCTAGCCAAAAGCCAATATTTTGACCAAAATTCAGTGACTCGTTCATCTGGCTTAACCGTATAACCTCGCCTATTTTGCGCGACGGCTTCATTAAGAATATAACTTTTATACTGATATCTTTTATCACTCGTGTATTCGGATATAAACCATTGAGCGATTTGCTCATAACTGACATTTGAATCATAGACAGCAGCATCAGGCTCTTTATCCAAGTACAGTTGCGGCGCAACCATGCAAGTTATAAATTCAGTCCAGAATCCATTTTTTATGCCAAGATCTCCCCTGAGTTTGTACCTATGCCCTTGTTGCGGTTGCGCAACCGCATCAATTTTGTTTTCAATGAGGAGGGCTAATTTAGAGTTGCTCGCTTTGAAAAGTACAACCAAGTCACACTCTCCAAGAGACGGTTCAGTCACAGAATGCCACGCGCCTAAAGATTCAAAGCCAAATTTTGGAGAACGAATTGTTGACAAAAACCATTGACAAAATGACTCTGATACATTGAACTCTTCTAACAATAACAGATCGATATCCCTTTCTATAACCGCTTCAATTTTGTTTTGTTGTTCCATGGTTTCACTAAAAACCTAACGTCTTGCCCAATTAACAATAACTACAAAGATTATTTATAAGAACGGATTGGTTTTGACAATTGAATAGCTTTAGCGGAACCTGTGGAAATAATTTCAGCCTTTTTTATTGGTATCTATATCCTTGTAATTCTTGTATAAGTTCTGCTTTAACATCACCAACGTAATATCATCAAAGACTGTTTGTTTTCCGATAAATTGCCGCACTTATTCAATAATCGCCTGATTAATGTCCTTGGCGGAACATCGCCAATTCTGACTTATCACCTCACAAAGCCGTTCTAGTTCATATTGTTCCCCGTCAATATTTTCCGCTTCAGTAATGCCATCGGTATAAAGCACCACCACATCACCCGCATTTAAAACGATTTGTTTTTGTGTCACAAAATCCGTAATATGATTTTTTTATAATTAATGGTATTTTAACAAATACAATAAAATAAAATAGTTACAATATATTTTGCCAGAGGCTCCACTTGATGACTTTAAAAGAACCAGTGTTCGTTCTCAATCCCTGTCAATTTGGATGAAACCGTTTTATACTTACCCATTACCAATAAAAAAGCTCTCCCAAAAATCTGTGACAATCATGTTAATTTATTGAAATATAAAGTGTCCCACCTTTCGTTTCTAGCCAATCCTTTTTTATAAATCCTTTTTATATACAATCTTTGTAGTAATTAGACTATCACTTATGCTACCGCCCTTTCTAATTGTTTTTGTGGTGTATTGTGGCTAAAATCGCGTCCCCTCCCGCGCCCCCACGTACATAACGTCTCGTTCCAAAAAACGATGAAACCAGAACAGTATTTGCTAAAATAGTGACATATCGTTTTTCAGAAAAATAACAGAAGCGGATGCTATCCCTTGCCGGGATAGTATCAGTTTTTGAGCTGTGAAATTATTTATCTGAACATCTATAGAGTGCTTTTAAATTTAATACCTTTGAAATTTCGTTAATAGCGTATTTAAACACAATCAGTTACTTTCGATATTTCATTAGAGTTGATACCGATTTAACGTAAACCATTGATTTGCCAAAAGTAGTATTCACACAAATGTCATAAAATCAAAAACTTAATATTAAATGGGTATAATGTCTATTGAAATCTATCATGATTTTTCGCTATTTTCTATTAGCGAATTTCTTGAAATGAGTTGTAAATGAGTTGTAAGGCTAGGAACGAAAGGCAATACACCATACTTAGTCTGTAATGAAGAGTGAACGCGAGGAATCTTAGGCTTAACAGATTTATCAAACCAAAGAAATGACAAAAAGTGTCGCAGCTTTCGTTGCTAGCCAGTTGTCAATTTTTTCTTGCTGTAAATTTTCCCGTGATGGTGGGTGTGATTAAAAGTGCGGGGGCAAGTCATCCAAAATAAATTTTGGACTCCAAATTAACGGGCAGCGGAGTCCAAAATTTATTTTGGAAACCGAAAATTAGCACCCCCGCGCTTTTAATCACACCCCCGCACTGGTGAAAAAACGGTAATAAGTATAATATTTTTTGTTTGCTAATTGCAAATCTTGAATAGCAAATAATTAGGCAAAACCTTCAAGGTTTTAGAAACCTTGAAGGTTTCTACGCGCAAATCTTGAATAGCAAATAGTTAGGGCAAAACCTTCAAGGTTTTAGAAACCTTGAAGGTTTCTACGCGCAAATCTTGAATAGCGAATAGTTAGGGCAAAACC
>QNER01000709.1 GCA_003646175.1 Candidatus Parabeggiatoa sp. nov. 1 | reverse complement strand
CTCAATCGGCGAGATTGCCAGAATATAGGAGTCGGCTAACTTTAGTTGGCCGATTCTTGCTAATATGTTTAACGGCGCGACATAATACACCGTTTCATTTTAAAATGCAAAACGACCTAGCCCAAAGCCCGAAGCCCGAAGCCCGAAGCCCATTAATGTCGCCCGAAGCCAGGGGCGGTGCCCCTGGCTTTATTAATGTCGCCCCGTTGGGGCTTGGCAATTAATGATTAATTAAATATTAGCCCCAAAGGGGCGTGTTATTAAAGCCTGGGGCAACGCCCCAGGTTTCAATGAATCAATGAATCAATAATTAATGATTAATGATTAATGATTAATGATTAATGATTAATGATTAATGATTAATTAAATATTAGCCCCTTCGGTATGTATTATTAAAGCTAGGGGCAACGCCCCTGGAATCTGGAATATTATTAAAGCAGGGGCAACGCCCTTGGAATTAATATTAAGTCGCTAAAGCGACTACTACAAACGCGATTGAATGAGTTAATTCGTGCGCGTTCCTAAAAGACTTTTGTTAACTCACTAACAGACTCTATTTTCAGAAACTCGTGATTTTTGAAGGGGGGATAATTGATGAGCCGGTGTATTCACCACCGGCAGTTCTTCACGAATGACGCGGCGCACAGTGGCCTCCAACAATTGCGCCAATGATTCTTTTTGCTCTTCAATATACTCATGTAATGCGTTGTTGATCAAAGTTTGGTAATTGCCACCCTCCGCTTTGTGTACTTGTTCTTTGAAATAGTTGATGATGTCGGCATCTAAACAGAGGGTAAGACGTACCTGATTAGGATCAGGTGGGATAACTGGCCCACGTTGACCTTCGCTGAAGTCATATTCATTTCTCATAAGTTAACCTTCATACTGTTTACGTTCATGTTTATCGGCCTTACGAGCCGAAATTAATCGAATGGCATTCCCCCGATAGGTGTAAACCAGGATAAGAAGACGAGCAGACGCATCCATCCCAATGGTAACAAATCGTTCTTCGTCACAATCTGGATCATCTATGGTGATAGCATAGAGGTCATTAAATACTGACACAGCATCTGCATAATAATGCGAATGAAGGGTTGAATTAAATATTATGAAATCAATGAGTTATAAAAACGTCTCGATTGAAAGTGATTTTATAACTCTTTTTCAGGCTAAAGTTTCGCGGAGCGAAACTTTAGCCTGAAATTCTACATTTTTCATTCTTAATTCTTAATTAACAACTTGCGGGGTAGGGCCTTTTAACCTGTGAGCCAAGTGCGCTTTTTTTGCGAATAACCCACTTTTAATAAAAACGTTTCCTTAACTTAATGGCATTGAGTCCAAAGCCCGAAGCGGTGCTATGGGAGGAATGTGAGCGTGAAAATAATATACTCGTAGAAAAACAAAGTTGTTTTTAACTTTGTTTACTTTAGGACTTACGCACTCAGGCAACTAACCAATTGATTTTATGTCAATAACTTCACAAATAACGGCCTAGGCCTCTGACAGATAACTAACTGAATACTAAATAAATTTATGTTGTCAATGCGTAAGTCCTAACTTACAGATTAAGTCGCTAAAGCGACTACTACAAACACTACTACGCTAAAGCGACTACTACAAACGCGTTGTGCTTAACTACTTACTATCCAATTCCCAAACGTAGGATTAATTCAATGGATACTGTAATTTGTGTTATCCGAACGCCAACCGGCTTAAAAGCTAAGGTAAGTCGTTACCAGTCTAAATTTAGTCCGCCCGATTCTGATGCACCGGCTTGGCAAAATCTTTACGCAACGGTTTTAGTTCCTCTGGCTGAGGTAAAATCTTCGCCAGAGATTCAGCACCTGAGTGCGGCTTGGCAACGCTTAGCAAGCGTTACGAAATGGGATGCGGCAACTTTAACCGATGTCTTGGTCGTGTTGACGGAATCAGTTGCTAATTATGATACGGCTTCGTTATCTATTCCTAGCCTTCGGATACCTACCGCACCAGAACCGCCTAAACCCACCGCGGCTCACCCACGAGCTTTTCGGGGTACCAAATATAAGCCTCCAAAACCTAAACGCCCAACGCCCGTCAATCTGCAAATCGAACTTTGTAATTTCAAAAATCAAGTACTTGTTTTGCAAACCCTGTGGCAACATCGTCATAACGCGGTAAAACTCTTGTGTGCTTTGGGCTATGCGCCCGCTTGGGTGGAAACTTTAATGGCCTTGGCTACACCACCGGCCGAACCAGGATTATTTTTACGGTATCCTGATGTGCCTCGCCACGCTAAAGCGCAATTATTGCCGGGGCCGTTTCGAGAAGAAATTTTGCCGCTTCTGCGCGGAATTGCTTGGTATCGGGTGGAAGCGATGTTAGAGCTATACTGGCATTTAAACTGGCATGAACTGCTTGAATTACGAACCACCCTTTCCAGATTCTTTGCCCAATTCCCCACTCAGTTGGCGCTTGATTGGCTCCAACCGATTGCACATCAGCCCTGCGAATCTCAATTCATGTTGCTCATTTTTGTTATTGAACTCAAGGTTGCTCATTCTCCCTGTCAAGCGGGCGTAGCGGAAGTGCTAACGGCATTACAGGAATATGCACCGCCAGAACGCTATCCACGTTGGACTTACCTTATGTTGGCCGCCCTCCGCGAGGGTATTTCAGCGCGTTATTTGCGTGAGGGTATTCAGTTAGCCGGCGAATTTGAGCCTCATTACCGGTTTGCTTTTCCCCAACCGTGTCAGGATTTTTCCCGTCAGGTGCTTGATGAAGTGTTATATCGACTGCCAGATGATGAACTGAGCGATAAGGCAATGCGTTTATGGCGAGCCACCGCTCAATTGCCGGGCTTGTGCGAGGTACTCGCTACCGTAGTATGGGCCAATTTAACGCCTCAACAAGTCAATGAATATCTGCAACTGCTGCTCAGTTTTGCCCATTATTATGTTGATACCAAGAAAGAAGCCGACAGTTGGCAAACCAAATGGCGGCTTTTTAAACAACATTGTAATTTTATAGAAAAACATCTCTTTTCGCTTGCTGATATAAAAAAAATGCCACAATGGACAAAAGATTTCAACTGCTTTATTAGCCAAGAGATAGAGGAAGACATATTTGAGGCGGTGCTAAAAGAGGCAGCGATTTTAGCCACTCGACTGGCTCAAGCCTCCTGTCAATCTGATTCTGATCGAGGTTTAGCTTATGCGCCCTTCTTCCGAATCCGCGACGCTCAATTACGGCAACGCGTCCTTGAAACGCCTACCAACAGTTTGAAACGTTTAAACAACGCTTGTCGGCGTGAAAATGAGGCCCAATTGATTGCTTGGGGCATTGAATCAATGGTCAAAAAACAGCCGCAGTTAACTGTAGACAGTTTATGGTTCGCGCCCAACAAATTAGCGAAAACCGCTAAGCTTCTAGGCCCAATGAGTTGGGAACTGTGCCATAACATCATGCAAGCGTTTGCACAGCATCCCATTGTGACAACCTATTTTGAGTCGTTATCATTACCGCAAATTTACCAATGTGTACAAAGTCTTGAAGCCACACACCGTTATAATCCGATCCCAAGGGCCCTCCGCAACCATTTTGAAGGTCAATTGAGGCTGCGCCAGACCCAATTAGAACGCCATCGCCAAATCATTTTAGCTCGCTTATTGCAAATGCAACTGCAAGTATTAGCCGAAATTGCCGAACAAACGTTGTGGCAAGGCTTTGAAATGGCTGCTAAAACTCCCAATATGAAATCTGCGTTACAGTTTTTACGCGATTTATGTTCCAGACAATTTGCCAATAAACGCGCTTTTCGGCATTTTATCAAAGAATATGTCGCCGGCAATGTTAATTATCTTCAACATCATCCCTTGACGCTCAGATGGGCGAAAGCGCATCCGAATATTTCGCTAGAACGGTGGACGTATGGCATTCAGTTAGAAAGCTACGAAGAAAAACAGTATGTCACGATCAATTTGGAACAACACCCGTTGGAAGTCCTCAAATTAGGGACTTATGTCGGGAGCTGTTTGGGGGTAGGAGGATTATGTACCGATTCGGCAGCTGCGGTTGTGCTTGATATCAATAAACAAGTGCTATATGCCAGAGATGTCAATGGAGTCGTTTTAGCGCGACAACTTGTCGCTATTTCTAAAGATGAACAATTAGTGGCTTTTGAGGTTTATCCGGCCTATGTTTCATCTCAGCTTAAAACATTATTTTATGAATATAATCAACATTTTGCTAATTTACTTGGGATTGAACTTTTTAAGCAAAAATCGGAAGATGATAACTATCAAATTGAATCTATTTTGGCGGAAAATTGGTGGGATGATGGGGCTTGGAATTTTGGGAATGATTAATGCTACTTATGGTAATTAGGCAATAGCGCAAAATCAAGTAGTAATTGAAGCTAAGTTATTGATTTTTATGTATTAAAAACGGCCTTTCAGCAGAATTTTGCGGTATTATTTATCGCCTAAAACTCTTAAAAGTTTCCAGTACCTAGTTTGCCGTTAGTAGATAGTGTTTGTAGTGTTTGTAGTAGGCGATTTATCGCCTGAAACAGTTAAAAGTTTCCAGTACCAAGTTTGCCGTTAGTAGATAGTGTTTGTAGTAGGCGATTTATCGCCAGACGTTATTCCGTTTGTAAGTACCCGTGCAAGAGTTTTCAAGGATTATGAGCACACATTGTTTTTTTAGGTTTATTTTTTTTAAATACCTGCACGAGTACTTAGTTATTCTTTTCGATTGTTAGCCACAATCCGCGCAATTCCGTCAACAAAAGCCTTTAAACTAGGCGATTGCGGTTGTTCTAAATCCAAATAAGGACTAATCGCCGTCGCCCAATCAAATTTATCTT
>QNER01000708.1 GCA_003646175.1 Candidatus Parabeggiatoa sp. nov. 1 | reverse complement strand
TTATAAAATTGATGTAGGTGGTATTTTTACAATTAAGTGTAACCTCCATTTGATGTAACCGTTTTCGGAAAAACACTCGTGAATTTTATTGATTAACCGGTTATAAGGCGCGTCATAATCGATTAATTAATTGTTTTTATTAATCTTTAACGTTAACAAAACACGATGCCAAACCGGTCAAATGAGAGCCATTTATTGGTATTTACAGATTGGCCCCATCAAAGAAGACCAAAACGACTTCTCGAACTTCATTAAGTAAATGTCCTTTAAATACATAATGTTATTTATGTTACGCACACATCAAATCAAGGTCACACCATGTCACTTGTTGATGAATGAATAAATAACGCGATGCTTTTTTAAGTTATTGAATTTTAAGTATTAAATTTTTTGTGGAGACAGACTGCGATATCCAAAAATCAATGACTTAGTAATTAAAGTTGAGCATTGCGTAAAGAAGTACATTACTTATAGTGGGGGGGCAGCATACTTTATACACGGAAACCATAAAAACACATATACTATCAATTAGTTATATTAAAAATATTATAAAAACTATGGTCTTTCCCACTTATTAACTTGATGTTACACACTCAAATTCTACTCTATGTAATGAACGCATTCGTTGTCATCCAGAATGGGCTTTAGCCTGGGGTGGTGAAAAAGCGTCTTTTTTAGATGTGGCTATTCACTCACTTGAATGAAGAACCTAAAGCCCCTTCGGTGCGAGTTATTAAAGCTTGGGGCAACGCCCCTGGGGTATATTAATATGCCCCGAAGAGGCGTTAGCACCATTTTAGAAATAAAACCCTTGAATATTCAAAGCTTTTCAAACCCTTTAATCCTGAATTTTCACCACTGAAGGTGGTGCCTCAAGAATCAGAGTAAGATTGCTGCGAACAAAATGTCTGGATTCCCGTAATAGCAATTGTTTAAGTCCGAAATGTAGCTTGCAATGCACATTGTTTCAAAATACCAAACAAAAATTATCGGGTAACATTCTATAGATCCAAGTGTCTATTATATATATAGGGTTCCCAAAAATCCGTTATAATAAGAAAAATTAATGGTTCCAAGCAACAATTTTGCCAAAAACTTGATTTCGAGGGCTTCAGGTTTTTTGAAAAAAACACTTATGAACTTCGGAGCTGAATTGAGGGATAGATATTTTAATTGCTACTCCCTAAACCAGCGCACGATGTCCCTTAGCTGTCAACTTGAGACAACTCAAACACCACAGCCACTATCGACAAACTCAGTAACCTCGGTAATACCAACTACCCCAAATTTCTCCGGTCCTGCTCACAAAAAATTTCGAGGATGTTATGAAACTGAGACAAAAAATGTTTATTGGTTCTGCGTTTTTGGCGGTGATTCCGGTGCTTATCACCGCGTTATTTACCAGTCAAATTGCCAGCACTCTAGGCCAACAGGCATTGACAGAAAGTGCCCAAAGCCACATTACCTCAATCCGTGATGCTAAAAAGGCCCAAATTGAGGATTACTTTGGTATGATTAATAATCAAATCAAAGTCTACGCCGATGCGGGGACGACTATCAAAGCGATGGTTGAACTTAAAGCTGCCTATCCTAAATTTCAGGAAGAAGCGGCTACGCTTGGCCCCGATTTTGAACTTCTTGACGAACAAGCCCCGACGGAGGGCCCGCCGGTGCCGCTTTCCTTACCCATTGAGGAATACAAAGAGGCCCTAAAAAAATACTATGCCAATGACTTCTCCCAAGAATATGGGGCCTTTAATGTCAATGAAGTCCCTAACATGGAAGCGGTGCTTAATCAACTAAATGAAAATGAAAATAGTCTCGCCCTGCAGTACCACTATATTGCCGATAACCCTAACCCATTGGGCACCAAGGAAGAGCTTGTGATCGCTAGTGATGTATCCACTTACTCTCAATACCACCGTGACCATCACCCCTATCTCCATGATATCCAAAGGCGTTTTGACTTTGAAGATATATATTTGGTTGATGCCAATAGTGGTCATATTATTTATTCGGTTCTTAAACAGTTAGACTTTGCCACCTCATTAAAAGAAGGGCCTTATGCAAAAACAGGCCTAGGTGCCGTGTTTGAGCAGGCCAACCAGTCCCGGCACGGGACTATTGTGTTGGTCGATTTTGCCCCATACCTGCCCTCCTATGATAGCCAAGCTGCCTTTATCGGAACCCCTATTTTTGCTGAAGAAAAGCGGTTAGGTGTGCTGATATTTCAAATTCCTATCTATAGAATTAACGATATTATGACCTCTCATCTAGCCTGGCGTTTAGATGAATCGGGCCGCACTGGTGAAACTTATATCGTCGCTTCCGATGGCACAATGCGTAATGATAGTCGTATGTTTATTGAGGATAAAGAAGGTTATCTGCTCGCAGTCGAACAAGCCGAATTACCAGAAGAGGTTATTTCTAATATAGAACTTAAAGATACTAGCGTGGGCTTACAAAGAGTTGACAGCCCGGGCACCCGCGCCGCATTTGCGGGTGTAACAGGCTTTGATCTTTATGAAGATTATCGCGGTGAATTTGTTCTGTCCGCATTTGCGCCTATTAATGTGCCGGGCTTACAGTGGGCGATATTTTCTAATCTACAAGAAGACGAATCGTTAGAGCGTTTAGAAGAATTGACCGCAGAAATTACCAAAGGGACTGTTCCGATTGCGTTAGTGATTTTATTAGTAGGGGGAATTGCCGGCTTCTTCTTCTTTGGTCGGATTGCAGCACCTATTGGTCATATGGAAGCGACGGTAACAAAGGTAGCTGAAGGTGATTTTACCGCTCGCGCTGATATTAGAACTGGTGATGAACTGGAGACTTTGAGTAATGCCTTTAATGGACTATTAGAAGAGCGCTTAACCGCTTTGGCTAAGGCTGAAAAGGAAAATGAGCAACTCAATAACTCAATTATTGAGCTACTTAAAGCTTCTTTCCAATTGAGTCAACGTGATTTAACAGTGCAAGTGCCTGTGACGGAAGATGTGACTGGCCCGTTGGCAGACGCGATCAATCAGATGGCTACCGAAACCAGTAGGGTGTTGCTTAATGTGCGACGCATTACTGATGATGTCGAAGCGGTTTCTAATCAAGTCAAGGTGCAAGGTGATAATGTTTCTAAGGTGGCGGAGGCTGAGCGAGAAGTCGTAGATACTACCATGACCGAACTTTCCGCAGCGGCTGAGGCGATGAATAAGATTGCTGAGGTGGCGCAATCTTGTAATGAAATTGCTAGCCAAGCGACTCATACGACTCAAACTGCTTTGACAACGGTAAACCGGACGGTTGATGGTATGGGTGAAATTCGGGAATCTATCCATGAGACTGAAAAACGGATTAAGCGTTTAGGTGAACGTGCTCAGGAGATTAGTAGTATTGTAGATATTATTAATAATATTGCAGAACGGACCCATGTATTGGCCTTAAATGCCAGTATGCAGGCTGCAGCCGCAGGTGACGCGGGGCGGGGTTTTTCGGTGGTAGCAGATGAAGTGCAACGATTAGCGGAAAGTTCACGTAACGCAACTTCGCAGATTTCAGCGTTGGTGAAAAACATTCAAGTAGAAACCAATGATACAATTGCGACGATGGATAAAACTATCGGGCAGGTTGTGGAGGGATCACGACTTGCCGAGCGTGCTGGTGAGCAGATGAAAGACACGAAAAATACCACAGCGAATTTGGTGCAGGTGGTAGAACAAATTGCAATGGCTTCAAGACAGCAGGCGCAAATTAGTAATGATTTGCGCGAGCGCGCAGGGACGATTCAACTATCGACTCATGAAACAGCTAAGCAACTAGAGGAGCAGACGATACAAACGGATCGTCTGGTAGAATTTTCAAAGCAGCTAATTGAGTCGATTCGGGTGTTCAAATTACCCCAAGTTCATGAGTAATGGGTATAGGTAGCGGGTAATGGGTAATCAAGGGTTATCCGTTACCCATTGATTTTAAGCTTTTGATTTTTAAGCTTTTGATAATTGAAAATAAAATTTAGCGCGGTTCATTGTCTACAATAAAATAGAAAAAATTGACAACCATGCAAGAATACGCCTTCAACTACCTCAAGATGGTCTGGTCGTCATTAGACTTGTCCCTAGGTGGGCGTAAACCATTGAAAATATTAGATATTAATAATTAATAAAATCAACTACTTAGCTTATTAAGGGACAAGTCTATTTAAGATAGCTATTGTCATAAACTTTCCAAAAATATTTTTATCCAAAATTTTTGAAAAAAGTAAGTGTTTATCGAATAGTCAGGCTGTAGCAACTCCAAAAAATTAATCTACCAACGAAATACAGTGTCATCACTATATCAGGGGGTTGATACTGGTATTTTATTATTTGAGAGTTGCCGTCGCATCCAAAAAAAGGTTCTTTTCAAAATCCTGTAGTGGTCAAGATGAATGTTAAAGATAAAACCTAAACAGTTGGTGCTTGATGGTCAATGGGTATAAGGGTAATAGGTTTGAGGAAATAGGTATAAGAAAATGGGGCATAAATAACATCAACGTTTTAAAAGGATATTTGAATGAGATTTAATCTGTTTTGGGATGCGTATTGATTTATTCATGGCTAAAAATTCACCCCCTAATTACCCACCCAAGCAATTACCCACCTAAGCCTATTACCCATTACCTTCGGCCCCCAGACACAAACTGTTCAACATCAATTTCACCACTACATTCTTTTCAAAATCCTTTCAGCCAAATCTCATAAATCAATCTCTTATCTGTCCCCTCAAATTTGGTGTTTAGGTAGAAGTGGCGAATGAAGACGTAACCTACTGATATTAAGATGGGTTCGATTTTGATAAAATGATAATTATTGAATATAATCAATTGGTT
>QNER01000707.1 GCA_003646175.1 Candidatus Parabeggiatoa sp. nov. 1 | reverse complement strand
TTTAAACTGCGATACTTCTAACGCCGCGGTTTCCAATGGCAATAATGCCGGATCGGGCAAAGACAGGGTGGACAAAAGCTGTGCTTGCTCTAAACGCTTAAGGACTTGTCGCGGATTAAAGGGTGCTAAGGCCAGCTGCCCCGTCATCGAAGGTGGATTGAACTGGCTAACAGTGACTTGCCCATCAAGTTTCACACCAAAGACTTGAAGCGAGAGCGCGTCAGTATTGAGCGTTTGTTTCTTCAAATCAACCTGTAATTGAGACATCTTTAATTGATTGTCATCAATTGACAAATGTAGATTTGTCAAATTGACCTTGGTAGGACTGGCTTTAAATTGCGTTTTCAACGCGGCCATTTTGACCAGATCATCACTTGGCAATTGCACCCCCAGTTGTTTAAAAACCTTTTGCAGGTTTAAGTCCGTCAGTTCGATGTTTCCAGTCAGTTGGGGCTCCGTTTGCAACAAATGGTGTGCTTGTACATCGCCGATCAGGGTGGCTTCCATAACCTTTGCTACTATTCCGCCCAGCGTCAAGGTTTGTTGCTTTAAATCAACATCAATCAATTGCGTGTTAAGGAACAGGGTTTGCTTCCCGCCCGGGATTTTATTGCCTTGCACGATAGCGGCGAAGTGCAACGGTTCTACCCGATAGTGTTGAGTTTCCGGATTAACGGTGACTTGACTGGCGAAGTTTATCTGTCCACTCAAAGTAGTCGCACCGCTGATGTCTAAGGCCAAATCTAATTTCAGTTTAACCGGCTCATTCAGAACAAGCGCGGACGTGCTGAAATTCAAATCGGAAATCACATAGCGCGAACCGGTTTGTTGATCATCCCAGACAATTTTGGCATCACGCAAATCTAACCCTTCGATTTTTAATTCTTCAAGGGCTGTGGTGTCTTTGGGTTGCTCTTCTTTGCCATCTTCGGCTTTTTTGTCTCCCCCAAGTGCCGCTAAATCTTCCCAGTTAGTGCCACCATTCGGCTTACGCGTTAAGGTGACTTCCGCACCCTCTAACAATACCGTGCCGATTTCAAGGCGTTTGTTTAACAAGAAGGGTATCACTTTAACGAGCACCTGGGCTTGGTTGATTTTCGCAAACTCAGATTCTTCAAAGTCGGGGGCATTGCCCAAACTGACTTTGCCTAAATCCAGTCCCAACCAAGGGTAAAAAGTCAGGCCGATATTGCCTTCAATGGTTAAAGTTCGCCCAGTTGCGTTTTCAACGGCCTCAGTAATTTGGGCTTTGTAGTCATTGGGATCAATGACAAACACAATAACGAGGATGGCGACAAGCACAAGTGCTATCGCACTACCTAATAAAGCGAGCAGTATTTTGAAAAGTCGTTTCATTTAATAACTCCAAAAATAAGGGGAAAGGGGAAAGGGAGAAAAAATAATTCCATTCTCCTTTCGCGGCTAACGTTTTTTTTGCAAAAAAATTAGCCGCGAACCCATTCCCAATCACAAATATTCACTCGCACGACGAGCATCGCCTTTGACTTTATCGACAGGATAACGAGTTTCATTGATTTTGATTTTGGTTTGGGCCGCGGCAATCAAATCAATGTCAAGCTTATCGGCGATACGAATGAGATAAATCAACACATCAGCCAATTCGTGACTGACGGCTGGTTTTTTTTCCCGAGACATAAGATAGCTTTGTGTCTCGCTTACCCATTGAAAATGCTCCACTAATTCAGCCGCTTCCGCAATTAATGCCATAGCGAGATTTTTAGGCGAATGAAACTGATCCCAGTCGCGCACCGCGGCAAACTTGGCAAGCTGTTGACGTAACTGTTCTAAACTGTCAATAGACATATCAATCAAATTGTTGGAGATTGGGTTAGAAACCTTCAAGGTTTTAGAAACCTTGAAGGTTTTTACCTACTATTTTTAACCGTATATGCGTCCTTTCCCCTTGAACCGATCCCCTTTCCCCTTTAATCATAAATTGCCGTCACTTGCCAAAACCAATCTTGCAAAGCCATTTGAACATGGATGGGATTACGGCCTAATTGCCCAATCCGAATCGTGAAACGGGTAGGCGATTCAAAAAAGGCAAATGTCAATTGTTGCCAAATAGGGCCTTCAGCTTGATGCAAACGCTTAAGCATCTCGTCGGCATCAATTTTCGCATCCAAATTCCCCAAGACACCAATGCCGGCTTTGGCCATATTACGCACCGCTTCCGGTAACATATTATTGCCTTGAGTGCCTATCAAGTTATTCCTTTTCCATTCGAGGTTTTCCTTGTAAACTCGGTTTACAGCCTCAAAATCTACCAATTCCTCCAATGCCACTTTATCGTCACCTTCCACAGCACTATGGAGTTTGTAAATGTGTACATAAGGCCACACAAGGTAAGCTATAATGATTAAAAATATCAGTCCACCTAAATATTTCATTAACTTAATACTCCAATATGGGGGCAATACATTTCAATCGCAACAGTGATTCACCCTTCAAGGGTGCAGTATTTGTAAAAATAGGCGTTAGCCAATTCGCCACCTTCTCGCGGTTCGATTCATTGACTCGTTTAAAACGTTGACGAAACGTTGGCTATCGCCAAAAAAATTATAGATGTCCAAAAATTTCCGATACCGCCTTTAAGGTAACTCCAAAAAATTAAAATACCACCAATGGGGCAACCATAAAGGATTGCCCCTACAATAGTCGCTGGTAGGGGCAATCCCTTGTGGTTGCCCGGGGTCATATTATTATTTGGGAGTTGCCTAATTGGAAGAAAAAACCTCGCGACCATTCAAGGGTTGTAATGGGCGAGCATTTCCAGTATACACAGCCTGATATTGTGCTAATTGTTCGGCCGAAATGGACACCGTTTGCTTGAGTACTACCCATTTTATTCCTTCGGTGCAGGGCGGTCTGGTAACAGACCCATCAAAAGTGTAATAATTTTTCTCCTTGGGCAATAATTGGTTGATATCGATTTGCACCTCATGATGTTGAGGTTCACCCGGCGTTTTGGGCATCACATTCCACAGCGTTTCAATCAAGGGATTAGCCATTTCGCCAGTTTCTAAAAAAACCGCAACCACCGCAAATTCACCTTGAGCACTTTTATGCACAAGATGTATGACCATATCCGCCCGTTTGCCATTGATGGCACCTTCACTAGGCGCATGGGTGTGAAATTGCAGTAGTTGATAGGTGTTCTCACCTATTTTCAGGCTACCGGCTTTATCAGCCTTCATCTTGATAGTATGCCCGTTGTTTTCAATCGTCAGCGAAATTGGGCTGTAATTGAACCCCAGTGGGGGCAAGTCGGCTTTGATGCTGTTGGTGATGTCAATCGGCGATTGTTGTTTGCCATTGGCACACGAAGCATATTTTTCAGATAACTGGCCCCAATGGGCGGGCCCCGTGTCGTCATCGTAACTCCAATGGGCACTACCGTGATCCGTTTTATTGTCACAAGCACCCATTTGCAAGCCGATAACGGCTAGGATGGCTGAGGCGAGTTTTTTCTTTTTAAACTTCATCGTTAGTTGTTTTTCTCCTTTGAAAACGCGATATACGACTTTAACTTGATCATCAAGTATTAAGGTAATAAAAATGTGCCTGAACGAAAAACCCTTGCCTAAGTGTCATTTCGACTGCTCGGTTGAAGTTTTTCTAGCAAACTTCAACCGAAAAAAATATTAACTTATTAACCTATTGACAATTATCGCAATAGCTATAAATGACACCGACGGTTTTCGTTTAAGCGCTAATTAGAAGAAAAAACCTCGCGACCATTCAAAGGCTGTAATGGGCGGATATTCTCATAATACACAGATTTATATTGCGCCAATTGTTCAGCCGAAATGGACACTGTTTGCTTGAGTACTATCCATTTCACCCCTTCGGTGCAGGGCGGCGTGGTTAAAGAACCATCAAAAGCGTAATAATTTTTCTCCTTGGGCACTAACTGGTTGATGTCTATTTCACCCTCATAAGATTGTGGCTTTCCGGGTGTTTTGGGCATCACATTCCACAGCGTTTCAATCAAGGGATTGGCCATTTCGCCGCATTCTAAAAGAACCGCAACCACCGCTAATTCACCTTGGGCATTTTTATGCACAAGATGTATGACCATATCCGTCCGTTTGCTATTAATAGCCTCTTCGCTAGGCGTATGGAAATGGAATTGCAACAATTGATAGGCATCATCACCTATTTTCAGTTCACCGGCTTTATCAGTCGTTATCTGAATCGTATGCCCGTTGTTTTCAATTATCAGCGGAATACGGTTGTAATTGAACTCTAGTGCGGGCAAGTTAGCTTTAATGCTTTCGGTAATGTCAATTGGTGATTGCTGTTTACCGCTTCCACACAAAGCATATTCTTCAGATAAACAGTCCCAATGGGCAGGCCCGGTTTTCCCCTCATAACTCCAATCGGCGCTGTGACCCATTTGATTATTTTCACCTGCTGCCACAATTGGCAAATGGAACACCCGCTGTGCTGCTGTTGCTAGTTTTTTATAAGTAATCGTTGTTTTACTCCTGTTTATGAGTTTAACAGATGCTATCCCTTTTCGGGATAGTATCTGTTGCCGCGCTTAAGCTCGAAAAAAAGCCTATTGACGGGTACAGGAGTCCAAACTTTAGTTTGGACAGTACTTTGAAAATCTGGCCGACTCCTTGTACCCGTCAATAGAGCATTGACAGAGCACTAGTACAGCAATCACTAAGTTCGCATAAGACTTTTTTAGATTGCTTTGCCCCTGAAAGTGGCTGACATACCAGCCTAGGGCAACGCCCTAGGATTTATGGGTTTAGAATTTCAGCCCTGAAAGGGCGAAACATATGTCTCGCCCTTTCAGGGCTAGGCACGTCATTGAATGATATCCTAGGG
>QNER01000706.1 GCA_003646175.1 Candidatus Parabeggiatoa sp. nov. 1 | reverse complement strand
ATTGTGTTAGTGATAATACTGACACTGATTTTTAGCTATTACAAACTTATCACCGCCCTAGTGCTAAGCACTGCACTAGTCGGTACGGTGTTATTAGTGTTCAGTGGGCAAGCCTTGCATCATTGGATTGGAATAGATATTGCAATGGGGATGATGGCGATTCAACTCTTAGCTTGTAGTAGGCGATTTATCGCCTTAGTTGCTAAAGCAACTACTACAAACTTAAGTTGCTAAAGCAACTACTACAAACTTGAGTTGCTAAAGCAACTACTACAAACCTAAGAAAATTGCTTAATACTCGATGATCACGTTTTTGAGGGCGACTCCAGTGAGCCGTTTTGCTAAAATCAACCACCTACATTGGTGTAACACCGTCAGATACTGGGACAATTATTATAAGTCTCAATCGCTCTATTTGAGCTTGATTCTGCTAAAGTGTATAAGTTTACTTCAAAAGGCTGAGAAATGAAACCACATTTTCATCTTTAGTGGAAAAAAATTATTCTAGCATTTTTCTTCAATGACATCTTCAAAAGTTTTCTCAGGAATCGGCCAACTTTAGTTTGGACGTCCAAGATAAATCTTGGACTCCTGACAAATATAAAATACAACATAGCCTAGTACAACGACAGCCTAGTACTTAGGATTAGGGGATATCGCTCCTTGATTCGGGGAAGGATTGAGCTAATTCGTTTATCCGCATTGTTGCGGTACAATTCGTTTATCCGCGTAATTCGTTGTACTTAGCGCAATTCGTTGTACTTAACATTAGGAGTCCAAACTTTAGTTTGGACGTTCAAGATTTATCGATGACTCCTTTAAAATCTAAAATACAACATAGCCTAGTACTTAGACAGCCTAGTACTTAGGATTAGGGGATATCACTCCTTGATTCGTGGAAGGATTGAGCTAATTCGTTTATCCGCATTGTTGCGGTACAATTCGTTTATCCGCGTAATTCGTTGTACTTAGCGTAATTAAATCTTGGACTCCTTTAAAATCTGGGAGGAATTCAAAAATGACTCATCAATTCAAAGACTTATTCATCTCCTACGGCCGCCGCGAAAGCTTAGGCTTTGTCGGGCGCCTCCACCAACAACTCAAACTCGCCGGCTATGATGGCTGGTTTGACAAAGTCAACATCCCCGACGGCGAGGACTACGCCCAGCGCATCAATCACGGCATTGAATCGGCCCACAACTTCGTCTACGTCATGGCACCGCGCTGCATGACTTCACCCTACTGCCTAATTGAACTGGAATATGCCCGTCTGCTAGGCAAGCGCCTTATCCCTATCAACCAAATGGTCATTTTTGCCACGCCAGCACAAGAACTCTCGGCTGCCGATAAACAAGTCATGGTGGGTTTTTATAAGTTTTACAACATGCCCGACCAAAATATCCACACCACGCAAGACGTTTTAAACCGCTCCCACGCGCTCATCGGCCGAACGGACTGGCTAGATGCCAAAGAAAAACTCTGCGATGACGATTGCCAACGCCTAGTCCAATGGGCGCAACCTTATGAAAATAATTGGGCTAAACACGATGAGTTGGAGTATCTGAAATCCTTTGAGTTTCCCATTTTTGGGCAAAACATCGACGCGCTTTCTGGCGTGGTAGAACGAATCACCGCGGTGCTTGAACGGCAAAAAGAGTATGTCCATCGCCATACCGAGATTTTATCCCACGCGCTGTTATGGCAAAACAACCAAAAGGCTACCCATTACTTATTAGTGGGTAAAGAACGCCAAGCGGCCGAAGAATGGCTGCTGACCGAATTTTTGCCCCCTAAGCAACCGCCGTGCCAGCCCGCGGCGTTGGTATGTGATTTTCTGTGCGAAGCACGCAAGAATGCTGAAAACAAAATGACAGCGATCTTTATCAGTTATGATAGCCATGATAAAGAAATTCGCAATCGTGTCGTGCAATCGTTGTCGCGCTACGCCAAAACCACTTGGCGCCATGATCGAGACATCCAAAAAGGGGCCGATTATGGGCGCTCGATTGAAATGGGCATCGAAAACGCCGATAATTTTCTGTATTTTATCTCGCCCCGTTCCGTTGTTTCCAAGTATTGCCAGCTCGAATTAGAACATGCCCTCAAATATAACAAACGTCTTGTTCCTCTGCTGATAGCCCCGACACCGGACTCAGATATTCCAGAGGCCTTGCGTCAGTTGCAATATGTTGATTTTACCGATAATAAAGACCAAGCGGATTACGACAGTGATATCGACGATATCCTAAATATCTTAAGACAAGATCAGGCCTACTATGAACAACACAAAGTGCTACTGGCTCGTGCGTTGAAGTGGGAAGCCGAAAATCGCCAGCCGGCCTTTTTATTGCGGGGCTATAACCTCGACAATGCCCAAACTTGGCTGCGGCTAAACGACAAACGCGAACAACACCCACCGACGGCGCTGCACAAAGAACTGATTACCACCAGTGAAGCAGCCAAAGGGCAACTAAGCACCGAAGTGTTTATTTCTTACTCGCGCAAAGACGGCGACTTTGCCCGCCAACTCAACACAAAATTGCAACAAGCCGGCAAAACCACGTGGTTTGACCAAGAAAGCATCAGCACCGGGGTCGATTTTGAAAAAGAAATCTTTAAAGGCATCAGCAGTGCCGATAACTTTTTATTTGTGCTGTCCCAAGATGCGGTCCAATCAGAATACTGCGAGCGCGAAGTGAACTATGCGGCCGAACAACACAAACGCGTTATCACCGTGCTGCACCGCGAAACCGATCCGGCTTTGATGCCGAAGGCCTTGCGTGTTATTAATTGGATTGACTTCAAAGACACCGAGTTTGACAAATCCTTTGGCGAACTGATTCAAGCCATTGAACTTGATAGAACCCATGCCCACCAACATACTTTATTACAACAACGTGCCACCGACTGGGAGGACAATAACCACTGTTCTGACTTTCTGTTAAATCTCACCGCTTGTAGCAATGCCGAAACTTGGCGACAGGCGGCGAGAGAAGGCCATAAACAACCGGTGCCCTCCACGTTGCAACAAGAGTTTATCCGACAAAGTCGGGCCGCGATTGAGGCCGCCGAAAAAGTCGTCCGCCGCCGCCGGAATATTACCCTTGCTTCGGTGACAGGTGGTATGATTATCGCTCTGCTTTTAGCGGGCTTTGCTTTTATTGAAATGAAAGAAGCTGAAACTCAGAAATTACAGGCGAAGAAGGCACTAGAAGACGTTAAAAAAGAACGTGATAAGACCAAACTGGCTTTAGCAGAGGTCCAAAAACAAAGGCAAAAGGCCGAGGAACAGAAAAAAGAGGCGGATCGACAAAAGAAAGAGGCCGTGAGACAGGAACAAGTTGCTGTTCAGGCCAAAGAAAAAGCTAAAGAGGCGGAGAAGAGGGCCAAAAAAGAACGTGACGATGCAAAAAAGCAGAAACAAAGGGCGGATAAGGCCCGAGAAACGGCTCAACGTGCAGAGGCCAAGGCCAAAACAGAACGTGACAAGGCCAAAAAACAGAAACAAGTTGCAGTTCAGGCCACAGAAAAAGCTAAACAGGCAGAGATGGATGCCAAAAAACAACGTGACAAGGCCAAATATCAGAAACAACTGGCTGAACAGGCTAAAGAGGATGCAGTAGAACAACGTGACAAGGCTGAATATCAGAAAAAACTGGCTGAACAAGCGGGCGTGCTGGCAGAAGAACGCCGTGTTGAGGCTGAAACTCAGACACAACAGGCGATGATTGCACAACAACAAGCTCAACAGGCTCAAGCGGAGAGCGAAACACAACGTCAAGAGGCCGACACTCAGAGACAATCAGCAGTGCTGGCCCAACAACAAGCAGAAACTGCAAGTGAAAAGGCTCAACAGCAAGAAGCAAATGCCAAGCAACAAGCCCAGATTGCAAAAATCGGACAAATCAACGCACAAGCGTTACTAGCCGCTGAACAACCCGGCTCAGGCAATGGCTCTTTTGACCGTGCGTTGCTGCTGGCTGCACAAGCATACCAAATGGACCCAAATAAAAACCAAAAGACTTTCCTGCGTGTTCTACAAAGTAGTCCTCCCCAATTGAAGACTCATTTGTACGGACATACTCAAGGAGTAACAAGCGTCGCTATCAGCCCTGACGGTAAGCTTCTGGCCAGTGGCAGCGGTGACAAAACCGTGAGGCTGTGGGACTTAGAGACGCAAGCGCCACTCGGCCAACCGTTGACCGGGCATGACTCTTATGTTTATAGCGTGGCCTTCAGCCCCAATGGCAAGCTGCTGGCCAGTGGCAGCCGGGACAACACCGTGAGACTGTGGGACATAGAGACGCAAGCGCCAGTCGGCCAACCGTTGACCGGGCATGACAATTTTGTTTTTAGCGTGGCCTTCAGCCCCAATGGCAAGCTGCTGGCCAGTGGCAGCTATGACAACACCGTGAGACTGTGGGACGTCGAGACGCAAGCGCCACTCGGCCAACCGTTGACCGGGCATGAATATTTGGTTTCTAGCGTGGCCTTCAGCCCCAATGGCAAGCTGCTGGCCAGTGGCAGCGGTGACAAAGTGAGACTGTGGAACGTCGAGACGCAAGCGCCACTCGGCCAACCGTTGACCGGGCATGATGAATATTGGGTTAGAAGCGTGGCCTTCAGCCCCAATGGCAAGCTGCTGGCCAGTGGCAGCGATGACCGAACCGTGAGGCTGTGGGACGTCGAGACGCAAGCGCCACTCGGCCAACCGTTGACCGGGCATGACAATTTTGTTTATAGCGTGGCCTTCAGCCCCAATGGCAAGCGGCTGGCCAGTGGCAGCTGGGACCAAACCGTGAGGCTGTGGGACGTCGAGACGCAAGCGCCACTCGGCCAACCGTTGACCGGGCATGACAATTTTGTTT
>QNER01000705.1 GCA_003646175.1 Candidatus Parabeggiatoa sp. nov. 1 | reverse complement strand
GAATCCGCTGCATCAACGCTTCTCGTTGAATATCAAACCAAATCATGCCACCGGCGATCAGGCTGCCCAATACCGTCAGGATTATCGCTTTACCCAACCTGTCTTCTGGATAAAATTCAATCAGTTGTCCTAACACATTGAATATCAAAAACAAAGTACCAATGTAAAGAAAAGCGCGTATTCGTAGCGCAATACCCAGCAAAACACCGCCTAAACTCAGCCCTAATGCCAATATAAAAATACTTAAGTCTGGGCGCATAAACACATCTAACGTAGCACTGGCATAAAGCGCACTGAGGGCAACCAAACGAATCGCATTTAATACGCGGGGTTTGAGTTCTTGACGGTGGAGTTGCAACATCAGTAATACCGTGATCGCAACCGGCATAGTGTAAAGTTGCACTAATTTATAATTGTTCGCCCACTCTGGTATCCATAAATAAAGACTGATATTAATGGCTAATAATCCCAAATACATCGGCAAATAATGTTCAGAACGACGCTGCATTAATAAATATAAAGTTGCGGCCGCTAACAAAGTACTACTGGCATAGTCCGAACTCAGTTGTAACGGAATAGTGAATATCGCCAACATCGGCATAAGCAATGTCAAACGATAAATGGGTGGTGTCGGCACAAAATGGTGAATGGTAAATAGCAGATAACTGGCACCCATTAACGCAGCCGTATCCCAAACATTGACAGGTGTTAACCCAAACCACACTAAACGCAGATAAATGCTCAGCAACGCCACCATGAAGGCAAGCCCATAAATTAAAAGACTTTTATTGGCAATATGGCTTTCCCGCCACCAGAAATTGATCAGTAATAATCCCGCCAATAAGGCTGCGATATTATCCAAGCTGCCAAACAGAGGAACGGCACCCGATGCGAAAAAAATCATGCTATGCCCTAACCATGCCAGTGCTGCCAACATGGTTAGCAGAAATGCGTAAGGCGCAAAGGGCAAAGCGTGGTGAAAAAAACCCAGTTTTGTCAAAAAACTTGGTTTCGCTGCCTTTATCAACCAAAATAGGCCCCACGCAAGCAACGCATCTTGTAAAGCATACCAAGGCAACACCAAAATAAGCTGGGTAACCGGTATCCAAACCAACCAAATCAGATGGGATAGCACCAATAATAACAGCGCACTTGTATTCAGCCACCAATGTGCTTTTTTTCGCTGTGCATTCTGTAAACCAATCCCAAAACTTAATCCTGCTAACAGCGCCAGCGTCAACAAGCGTTCCCCTATCGCAATCTCCGACATCACTATCAAACTCACCAAAGCCGCACCAAAACTAAAAGTGAGCCAATAGCGCATAACGCTTATCATCGCCTCGCGAACTTTCCCCGCGCCAGTATCGGTTGGCTTCGTCTCGCCTTTAAGCGGTGCGCCGTCTCCCGCTAAAGCGTCAATTCCCGCACCAGTAATCGGTGTCGAGTTGAGTGCGATTCCCGCATAAAAAGCCAACAGCAGCCCCGTTGTCCACAAACTCAGTAATAACGGTAAGTTAAACCAACCAGAGAAAAGCAATAACACCGTATTGAGCAACGACAGTAATAAAATATGTGCCAACCATGGCTGTGGGCGAAAACTGACAACATATAAGAAAGACAAATTGAGCAAGATTGCCAAAAATATAAATACCTTAATAGGTTCAAAAATGTCGTCTTGCATTAAAGCAAACGAAGTCACCACACTCAAAAAAAGCAACTCGCACCCCAATACCACAATTGCCCAAACCAACAGAGGTTGCGCTAACTGCTTGATTTTCCAGGCTGCAAAAAAATTCGACGTGACGGATACTATCCCGGAAAGGGATAGCATCCGTTTTACCGATGTGACGGATACTATCCCGGAAAGGGATAGCATCCGTTTTACCGATGTGACGGATACTATCCCGGAAAGGGATAGCATCCGTTTTACCGATGTGACGGATACTATCCCTCCAACGGATAGCATCGGTTTTACCGCCAAACGTTGCAAACGCGAACTCAAGAATAAGAATAAAGTTGCCCAAAAGACGGTGCCGTATAAAATCCATTCTTCAGCGGCGGTTTTCAAAAACAGCGTAACAAGCACACTCGCGCCACTGCCCATCAAACCTAAAACTGCCAGCCACGGCAACCACGCCCAATCAACATGGCGAAATATCAAAAACAGATAAAACGTGATGGTGAGTAATACTGTCCAATCGGGGATATATTGCTGTGACTGGGTTAGTAACGATAATATAAGTAATAGTCCTCCCCCCAAAAGCATTAAAGGCAAAACCAATAACGGATTATCTAACTGATTGATTTTCCCTGAAAGGGGTTGAAGGTGAAAGGTGAAAGGTGAAAGGTGAAAGGGCGGCTTTAATGAAGGTAAAAATTCTCTTAACCGCAATAAGACATGTGCCCAAAGTGCCATCCCAATGAAAAAGGGCAGATTGGCGTATTCGTTTTCCCATGGTAATAGATTAATAAGCACACTCAAGCCGCTACCTATCAAAGCCAACACCGCTAACCATGGCAAACCTTTCCAATCGACATCGCGAAATAACAAGAATAAATAGAGCGTCACCAACAAAAGTATCTGCCACCGTACCAATTCAAGCAATGCGACATCCATCCCAAAACCACAACCAACAAAGATAAATCCCAATATCAGCCCAAAATCGGGCGCAATCGTCCATTGTGTCCACCGTGCATTCCAGCGCGGCAGTCCAAAATGACTGACAGCCCACAGGACATATCCCCAAAAAATCCATGCCCACGGGACAAAAGACGCTAGATCGCCGCTTTGCAGTGCCTGCCCCCCAAACACGCTGACAAAAGCCATGCTTAACAACAGCGCAACACCAATCCCGCGTATGCTTTTACCGATGCTATCGCTAAAAGCGATAGTATCGGTGCCCGCATGTTTCCCGATGCTATCGCTTTCCGCGATAGTATCGGTGCTTGTATTTTTACCGATGCCCGCATGTTTCCCGATGCTATCCCTTTCCGCGATAGTATCGGTGCCCGCATTTTTACCAATGCCCGCATGTTTTCCGATGCTATCCCTTTCCGGGATAGTATCGGTGCCCGCATGTTTCCCGATGCTATCGCTTTCCGCGATAGTATCGGTACCTACTTTTTCATCTGTGACAAACCCCCGCAACAGCGGCAACAATCCCACCGCCAACAAAATAAATACTAAAGGCAACCAAGCCGGCAAGCTGTTGAAAAACAAAAACAGACTATTGAACAGTGCCCATATATAAATTAACCCCGCTGTATTAAACAAAGGCGGTTTATAGAGACTTTGCCACGTTGGATAAGCCACAAAGGTTTGTGCCAACAATGCGATACCTATTACCAATAGTGTCAGTAAAAGCGTGATGGATTCCGCTTCCAACAAAAACAGTATCGGCAATCCTATGGCTGAACCATATAAGATAAATCCGCCCAAACCGATACCACCGATCACAAAATAACTATGTAATTGCAAACGGTAGCGCAAACCTGCCAGCATGAAAAATAGTGAGACAAAACCAAGCGTCGCGTATAAGACTACCCTGTCATCGAATTGAAACAATGCGATGCCAGCACTCAACAGACAGATCACAAAGACTGTCCAATGCACCATTGTTTCTGCCTGAAAACGCCCGCCTTTGGTATCATAGCCGCCCTGCCAACCTAAAAAGAGTGCCACACTCGGCTGCAACAACTTCAGCAAAAACAACGTTGTTAACCAAATCAATAACGCATAAGCGGCACTCAGCAATGGTAACCAAATCGCGTCACTGATTGGACTGATCACAAATAATGCCCACATTGCCAGAAAAACGGCTAAAGGCAATAACGCCAATCGCCGAATTTGCGCTGCCAATAATCCCGTCACTAAGATGCCCCAAAAAATGGAAATGGCATAAGCCGATTTTAAATCCAACACAGAGCCACCTGTTAGCCATAACTCAAATAGTGGGGTACAAAGTCGCCATAAACCCACTAACCAAAGTAACAACATCGCATGTTGCAGCGGCGCTTTCACCAGCTCAAAGTGACTTGAATAAGTGTCTTGCCACACCTGCAAAAACCACAGTAAAGTAAAATTTGGGAATTGGGAATTGGGAATTGGGGTTTTGGATTTGGTATCTTGAGTAGTGCCCTTTAGGGTACTTGAGCTTTCAGACAACTGCTTTCGCGCCAAAGTTTTGGCGCGCAAAAACTTTGACGCGAAAAGCTGTTGGCGGGGGGGAATTGAAGCTTTAGCCGGCAAATAGATAAAGCGATAATGAAGCCACCACAATAATAACCCGGTTGCCAACGCTAATAAAATAACCCCTCTGCCGGAGGAAGTGGGAAAATACTGGAATTTCAACAACAAACCACCCGCTGCCAAAAAAACCAGCATGACGTAAAACAGAGTTCTGACTCGCAGACTTAGGCTTAGCCATAATAAAATGCCGCTGACGACAAACAGTAATCCAATGAAAAAATCTCCCCCGATTTCCAGTTTATAAAGAGGAATGTCAGTAATTGCGACGAGAATAACGCTGAGTCCCAAACTTAATAACGCACCGTTAAACAACGTTGTCTGAATCAGAGTTTTTAGGATTAAAGAATTTTCAGAATCATGGCTTTTTGGGAAAAAGGAGGTTAGCAGCGATTGCCGCAATCCTAACGCAGCCCACAGCACCGCCAAAATGACTAATCCGCCACCAAATTGATACACCCAACTGACACCCAAGAAAAGCGGCGTATAAGCCAAAGTAATAGTTGCTAACAGAATAACGGCATAGCCATTTAAAGTTTGGTATCTGTTAAACCCCCCCGATTTTTTAGAGAAATCAGATTTCTCAATCTGAAATAAATCCGATTTCTTGTCGAAATCGGATTTC
>QNER01000704.1 GCA_003646175.1 Candidatus Parabeggiatoa sp. nov. 1 | reverse complement strand
TCAGGGTTTTCTGTGCATCGGTTCGTATTTGACTGAGTTCTCGACGTTGAGACGCATTTTCAGCCTCACGTTGTTGACACGGTTCAAGCAAAGTCTTGGTAATCATGTCTATCAAAGCATCTACTTCGGCCTGCACTTGAGAACACAGTTGAGTTAGCGATTCAAAGGTTTGAGATACATATTCCTCAATAACTTGATTGGTGTTTAGCCCTTCAATTTTGGCTAACATTTTGGCTAACACTTCTGTCTGGTATTTTTTTCTCAGATTACCGTCGTTCTGGAATTTGGGTTTTTGTATTGACAAGAATGACAACAAGAATAACAATAAACTACCCAAAATTCCACCCAAAAATCCACCCAAAGTTCCAACAAAAATTCCAAAAAAAATAGTAGCAATTACATCCGCAATTACATCTACATTCTGCCAATTATCGAAAACATAATAAACACCAACAAAAATTGCACCTACTATGGCAATTAATTGCAGAACAGTCCCCCCAGCATCAGAATCAATTGCAGAAATAAAGTCCTTCGATATATTAGGAACTGCTAAAACTAACGGAGTGGGTTGTTTGGCATTAAAATCACTGTAGGCCTGATTAACCAACTGCACAACATCAGTGACTTTTTTGTGTAGTGCTTCCAATTCTGATTGAGCCATATCAAAACTGAACAGGTGCAATGTTACTTCCTCAAATAAATCACCAGCAAAATTCCGTATTTGTTCCCATTCTTTACTGACCCCTTGTTGTGACTCATTTTGAACTTTTTCAGCCAATGGTGTACTGGCTTTTTGCATAGCCATTGTGATTTTGCCTGCCATTTGAGACTGAAAAGCTTCTGGGTTCGCATTAAATTCAGCAGCAGTCATTTTTTCTGAGTTAATAACTTGTTCAGCCGCTTGTTTCAATGTGTATGCTAACCGAGAATCCTTAGTCAAAACCGATTCAGCTTGTTTTTTAGCGTCTGCAAGAGTCGCATCAATAGATTCAACTATCCCCGCTTTTTTGTTGCGCAATGTTGAAATGGCAGAATCAATCGTTTGACGAGTTTTTTCTAATTCGCGTTGCTCTGTTTCCAACAAAGACGCTTGGCTATCAACAACTTGGAGCATCGCAGTCACCGCAGTCATCGTTTGATTAGCCGCAACTTGCAACAAAATCCCGCCCCGTTCTTTCTTCAACATATTTTCCAACGCCGTTTCAAATGCCGCAAAACGACTCTGTGCTAACAACGCACTATCATGGTTCTGCTTGGCTTGCAAAGCTTGGAAGGCCGATAGTCCAAACACTTTGGGTTGACTAAATTTCCTCAGATAAAGTTCAGTCGTCGCAGCATCTTGGTTAGTCGTTTGTTGTTCAACCCACTTCAAGATACTGGCATTGAGGCGCGTTTCAACCAAATTGATAACCCTTTCGACATCTTCTGGGCTATTAAGACGATCAACACCATTAACCACAAATAAAATTTGCCCCAGGCTGCTCGTGAGTAACTGATTTTTAAGAAATTCATCTTCCGTCATCGCAAATGGTGAATCGGCCATAATCACCATAATTGCCGCATCGCATTGATTTAAAAATGAAATTGTGACGGCCGACAGATCAGCATCGTCACTTAAGCCGGGCGTGTCGATAATGTCGGTGTTATTGTTTTCGCAATAGGGCACGGGATAAGAAACCACCGCCTCTTTAACTGTCGCAGCGGCCGCCTCGGATTCTGAAGTCAATTTAGTCACATAATCCGCTAATTGGTCAATAGCAATGTCTTGTTCATGCCCCTCTTTAAAACAGATTTTTGCCGCTGGGGTTGCGTTGTAAGTAATACGATTGAGCGTCGCTGTCGTTGGCAGAATGTCCGCTGGCAAAATCTCTTGCCCCAGTAAGGCATTTATAAAGGTACTTTTGCCCCGTTTAAACTCGCCAACAACGGCAACCGAAAATTTTTCGGCTTCGATTCGTTGCAATAAGGTATTCATTTGCTCAACCGATTGATCGAATTTAAGCTTTTGCGAAAAATCACGCAACCGCTTTAAATCACTGACCAACGTTTGAGTGAGAACCTTTGCTTTATAATCATCAACCGAAGAAGTCAGTGGTTGATCCATTTTGGTCTCCGTATCAGTCCTTAAGAAAGTTTATTGTTACCATTTAGTCATTAACAGTTAGGGTTTTCGCTCATTTTAGGTGAAAAGTTGAACAGTTCAACGGATCGCATCTCAATATCGCGCAACGTGAAACTTCATGCCTAAAAAAAAGTGCATTACTATAAATCAAAATACCGAGCAAATCAAGAATGGTTTTCTCAAACAAGGTTGAGGCATGTTTTTTTGTAACTCATTGATAAATGGTAAACGTGGGTGAAAAATAGTGCAATAAAAATGGTTTATTTATAAATTATGTTAAAACGGATACTATCCCTAAGAAGGGATAGCATCCGTAAAATTGTTAAAACGGATACTATCCCATCGAGGTATAGCATCCGTAAAATGAAAATTTGGCTATCAATAAAGATGCCAGCGTTGAACATTGGTCAGAATTGGATCGTGCTGAAGTGAAGGCTTTGTGCAAATATAGTTTTTCGGGATTACAGTTCAAAGAAGGTGAGCAAAATTAGGAAGTGGATGAAGTGGGGGAAATTTTAAGGCAAAGTGGTGGACATTCAAAATGACTGAACGACTGTTTGGCACTGAAACAGCAAGAACCGAGTTTATCTTTGACAGATTATCCTGAAATACTCAGCCAACAGGAATACGTTTAGCAACTATTTATACCGTTTACTCAAAAGGAGTCATAGAGACAACAAGTGTATGAATGGATTGAAAGTGGCTATGGCACTCGTAAGTTGCAATTCCGTTTTAAATAGTTATGAAACGTTGTGGGCTGGATTGCAAACCCCGCCCTGCGTGGAGCTTAAGTTAGAAATAACTCCCAAGAATCTCAAACAGCTTCTGGATATTTTTCGGCTCACCTGACTGTACGCGAGTGGCACTGTCCCGGGCAATGGAATTAAGTGCATGAATATCGGCATCGCTACCATAAGCCACTGGAATCACAATAACCGGATTACGATCTTCATGACGCGCCTTGATGATGCTGAGTACATTTCGTAGCGTGGTTTTGCTAATGGTATCCTGCCCATCGCTCAGCACCACCACTGCCTTCATCCGTTTTTGGTCGTCAGAACTCGCATTCTTTAGTATATCAATGGCTTTTGAGATAGCGTCATAGAGGGCGGTATTCCCGAAGGCCTGAAGCTGGTTTAACTCTTGACGCATAAGGTTCTGGTTGCTCTCGTAAAGATCTAGTGGTACCAATCGGTTGACTTCAGTATTAAAGCTTATCAGTCCAACTCGGTTTTGCGAGGGCATGTTGTCCAGAAAGACATGAGCCGCTTTTTTCGTTTGATTGAGTTTGTCGCCCAGCATTGATTGGGAATTATCAATCAGTAACAGCACATCCGCCTGTTTTTTGACCAATTGCCAACTGAGTTGCACGTTTGCCACCACTTCCGGATCAGGCATCTCCAGAATGTGGGTGGGTTGATTGGGATCAACACCCAATGCTGGGACAATCGGATAACCAAGCGGTACGTCGGGATTCACTGGGCGAAAACCATTCTCTAAGACCTTTTTTTGGATGGCTTCACTGCGAATAAATTGGGTAAACACTTTGGCCGCATCGCGTTGTTCGTTGCTGACCCAATTTGTCTGGGGGATAGCAAAGGGGTGCTCATGCCAGAAGGTACCTTCTTTGGGATACAGGGCCAGCAATTTTTCTGGTGGATGATAAGCCGTTTTGCCTTGGTTAATAAAAATTAAGTCATTTTCCTCCAAGGCCACAAAGTCCAAGTAGTCCGGCCCTTGGGCAATGTATTCCTTAAACTCGGTCGTCCGAGCCGAATAGTGGCGAATTAAATTCTCAAGATCGCGCACACCTTGCTGTATTTTCGGATCATTGACTTGTGTCAATGTCAAACGGCGAAAATTTGGGTTGTTGCCATGGTAGCGGGCACTGGCAGAAAATTCAGAAATCAGCGTTGATAAGGCCGTTGAACTGATAAAGGGATCAGTGTGACCGTAATAAACGGTGGTGCGTCCCCCCCTAATGCCATAATCAGCCCAACCATTGGGCGAGTTAAACACAGCCAACAATTCTTTCCATCCAACCGGCGCACCGCCATTTTTGGCCTGAATCGCTGTTAAACGGCTTTCCCAAATGGCCATAACCACGGGTGCCAAAGCGGTGGGAAGACTGTCACCCAAGTCAAAGATTGATTGCCCCGTCTGGTAATTAACCAGTGACAGCCAATGACTGACTGAGGGGGAGAAAATCGTGGGTTTGGCGACATGCTTATGGTTTGGCGCAATGACGGCGTTGATGATAGCTTCGGCAATGGTACCTGACGAGCCCGGCTCACCCTTGACAACAATGGGACGCTCATCCTTGATTAACCGCTCGCCAGTCAGTGGGTTACGCCCCTTGCGGTAGATTTGGTTGAATTGCTCAATGGCATCGACCATATAGAGTTTTTCCTCCGGGGCGTAAATGATTGAAATTTCAATCATATTTTTTGAAAGCGGCTGGGGGATGATGTCTGCTACGTCTGATAGGCGAGAACGGAGTTGGAGTTCATCGCTGAAAAGTATGCCGCCACCAATACCGGCGAAGATAATCCCAACCAGAAATGTTTTCATGCCAGATGGGACATTAATCTGGGCGACTTCAAGGATGCCGAAGCTTGCCACAATCAGGAAAAGCCCCGCCAATAATAAAATAATTCCCACAATTTCTAATGCAGGTAGTTCTGCCATTGGTTATCCTCCTTATTCAAATATTATGAGTGGCTAAAAAATAACATTCCTCAACCCCCCCC
>QNER01000703.1 GCA_003646175.1 Candidatus Parabeggiatoa sp. nov. 1 | reverse complement strand
TCCCAGGGCGTTGCCCTGGGCTTTAATAAAGTGCCCTTTCAGGGCTGAGTTTATTTTACTTTTGATTTTATTGAGTTAGGGCGCAGCCCTGGGCTTTAATAAAGCGCCCAGAAAGGGCTGAGTAGTAACGATTTGATTTTACTTTTGATTTTACTGAGTGACATACTGTTCTTATGAGTATTAGATATTATTTTTACAATACCTTACATGTAACCTTATTGATGGGTTTGCCGCTGTTCCTGTTGGTGGCGGTGGGATGGGCTGCTATCCAATGGTATTTTATCCCTCAATTGCCACCGGTAGAACGCTTGAAGGATGTCCCGTTGCAAGTTCCCCTTCAGGTGTACACCAAAGATAACGTCATTATCGCAGAATATGGCGAGCAGCGTCGTATCCCCGTGGCAGTGACAAAAATGCCGCCTCTTTTGATTAAAGCGGTGTTAGCAGCGGAGGATGATAGATTTTATGAACATCCGGGGGTTGATCTAAAAAGTTTATTTCGGGCAACCATCAGTTTGCTGAAAACGGGTGAAAAGCGCCAAGGTGGCAGTACCATCACTATGCAAGTGGCTCGTAACTTTTTTTTAACGCGCCAGAAAACCTTAAAGCGTAAATTCGATGAGATATTATTGGCATTGAAAATCGAAAAAGAACTCTCCAAAGATGAAATTCTTGAATTATATTTGAATAAAATTTTCTTTGGTCATCGCGCTTATGGGGTTGGAGCCGCAGCTAAAGTTTATTACGGCAAAGAGATTTTTGATTTAACGTTGGCGCAAAATGCCATGTTGGCGGGCTTACCTAAAGCACCGTCAAGCGATAATCCGGTGACGAATCCTGAGCGAGCCTTGGAACGCAGAAATTATGTCCTTGAACGCATGTTGAGTTTGAAGTATATCAGTCAAGATGAATATAAAACGGCCGTCAAAGCGTTCTTGACTGCAAAATTTCACAAACTGAGCCCGGATAGTGAAGTTTTATATGTGGCTGAAATGGTTCGTTCGTTCTTGTTGAACAAGTTTGGTGAAGGGGCAACCTCCAGGGGTTATAAGGTTTTTACGACTATTGATAGTCGTTTGCAAGCGAAAGCGAATTGGGCTTTACACAAAACCTTATTTCGTTACGACGAACGGCATGGGTTTAAAGGTGTGCTTGACCATGTATCGATACCCAAAAAGGTATCGGACGTGAAAAAATGGGCCCACAAAATTTTGCAAAATTATTCCAAAATAGGCCAATTGGTACCTAGCCTGGTACTAAAAACCAGGGGTAAAAGTATCGTGGCTTACAATCGAAAGGTAGGGCAGTTTAAAATTGCTTGGCGGGACATTTCTTGGGCCCGTCGTTACATTCGTGATGATAAACGGGGCCGCTATCCCAAAAACGCGAGAAGTGTGGTTAAACGTGGGGATATTATTAGGGTTCGTCCCATTATGAGTTCTAAAAAGCTTAAAAAGGGACAGAAAATCGTGCGCTGGCGTTTGTCTCAGGTACCTGAGGTAGAAGGGGCTTTGGTGTCATTGAATCCCAATAATGGAGCGATTATTGCGCTGGCTGGGGGGTTCGATTTTTATCGAAGTAAGTTTAATCGGGTGACTCAAGCGAAAAGGCAACCGGGTTCAGCCTTTAAACCGTTTATTTATTCTGCCGCATTGGCCAAGGGTTTTTCGATTTTTGATACCGTCAATGATGAGCCTATTGTTTTTAAAGTTGCGAATGAAATATGGAGCCCCAAAAATTATACCCTTGAATTTTACGGTGAAACGAGTCTGATAGATGCACTGGCGCATTCTTATAATGTGTCTTCAGTGCAATTGTTGGACAAGGTGGGGCTCAATTATACCATTAATCATCTGGCCAAATTTGGTTTTGATCGGCATAAAATTCCAAAAAATTTAACTATCGCTTTAGGGACGGGCGAAGTCACACCTCTCAAGTTGACGAAAAGCTTTGCCGTATTAGCGAATGGGGGATTTCGAATCAAGCCTTACTTTATAGATCGCATTGAGGATATGAATGGAACAGTCATTTTTTCAGCGAATCCCTTGAAAGTTTGTCGCAACTGTCCGCGGGAAATTTTGGTATCTGAAAAGGAAGAGCATGCCGATGTTCTTGTCTCTCACCAAGGTTGCACGCAAATACCTCGCTATGCACCGCGGGCTATAAGTACTCACCATGCTTATACAGTGACTTCTATGCTTCAGGAAGTGATTCGCAATGGCACAGGTTGGCGGGCAAATCAACTGGAACGTAATGATATTGCTGGCAAGACGGGTACCACGGATGAGCAACGCGATGCATGGTTTGCGGGTTATTCACCGGACGTGGTAACTGTCGTTTGGGTGGGTTTTGACAAGCCTCGTTCTTTAGGTTATAAGGAAACCGGGGGAAGAACCGCACTGCCCATGTGGGTTGATTTTATGAAAGCAGCGTTAAAAGATAAACCGGAGAAACCTTTACCAAAGCAGTATCATATTGCCCGATATGAGGAAAGTGATCTTGGCGAAATCACATTGAATGAAGAAACAGAGAGGCATCGTACTTCACAAAATTCTTCTCAAAGTAGTCGTCTCTTGAGCCCTAAAAAATCTACCGTTATTCCTGAGCAGTTATTTTAACGAAAGAGTCATTTGGTGCGAGCTATAGTTTGATCGATAAATAATTTCAGCTATAAACCTTCAAGGTTTTGGAAACCTTGAAGGTTTTGCCCTATCCATTACCAATACCCAGAACTTTTTTGGGTAGTCCCCAAAAAGTAGTGATATAAATATTTTTTTCTATGCACAGGAAAAAAATATAACATATTGATTTTAAATTATTTATTTCGTGATGCTATCGCTTTTTTTGGCGATAGTATCACTTTTGCGTATTTATTTCGTGATGCTATCGCTTTTTTGGCTTGAGTCACACTTTTGCGTATTTATTTCGTGATGCTATCGCTTTTTTAGCGATAGTATCACTTTTGCGTATTTATTTCGTGATGCTATCGCTTTTTTGGCTTGAGTCACACTTTTGCGTATTATTTATTTCGTGATGCTATCGCTTTTTTAGCGATATAGATGTGAAGAATAATTAATTTCACAAGTCATTGACGGATACTATCCCGAGAAGGGATAGCATCCGTTTCGTTACGTTAAATTGACGGATACTATCCCATCGAGCGGGATAGCATCCGTTTCGTTATTTTTCTGAAAAACTATATGTACAGGACAAAAAATCTAACATATTGATTTGAAATTATTTATTTCGTGATGCTATCGCTTTTTTGGCGATAGTATCACTTTTGCGTAAATGGCACGCACGATAGAAATAAGTTCCAGGTAGTTACACTGGCTTTAATAATACGCACCTTCGGTGCTTGGTTTTTTACGCCCCTTTGGTGCAAAATAATATAGCCAGGGGCAACGCCCCTGGCTATCGTGCGTGCCATTAGGCTTTAGCCCTAGGCTTGGAAATTCAGTGCGTAACATCAGTTATTATCCTTTATTATAAACAATCCTTGTAGTTCTAATGGCTGGTAAAAAACTTGAACATCGAATATCACTACTTTTTGGGGACTATCCTTTTTTGGAATATATGCCCTGTATCTTCAGATGAAAAGCCAGAAAAAACTGAAAACTGACACTTACACTTTTTCCTTCCAACTAACAACCAAAAATTGATCCTTGCAAATGGATAACTGTACAAAGATGACTGTCATCTTGCTAAGTGGGCTGATACTGGCAGGCTGCGGCAGTCATGTAGCAAAAGATTGGACACGCACACAACAAAATGACAAAGTGGTATGGGCAGACGATGGCTCAGACGTGGCAGTGGTGGTACTGAGTTTTGAAGAAAAACGAGGCGGTTTGTCAGACGGTACAATAGATAAACGCCATTTAAAACATAAAATATTGGTACAAAATCTTGATGGTTCAGGGCAACGTACCATTACTGAATGGCGTGATTACCAGAATGGTCAGATTTTTTACATGAAACAAGCCGGCTATTTCGTGGTAGAGTCGCTATTAGAAAATGGCGCACGGCGTTTTGATAAAATTTATGGGAATGGCAATGAAATCTTGATCATAGAAACCCCTGATAACGAACACAAACCGTGCCAAGATAACGAACCGGTACTAGGCATGCCGCAGCCTACAGTCATTCCATCACCTAATGGGCAACAATTGGCATATATCTATAGCCCAGAGTGTGGCTTTGTTACAGTAGAATTTTTACATGCGAATAATTTAAACATTTTCGACAATCAAACCATGGATGTTGATAAGCCAATGAAGGCAACGTGGCATCCTGACGGTTATGTGATTTTGGCGACTAATAATAATGACAAAGCATGGAAAATCACACCGCAGGCACCGCGAGTATCCATTACTCCCCCCAATTGTATTTCCCCAGTAACGACTAGCAGTGAAGTGTCATTAGAGAGAAAAATGGTGTATTTTGAAGGGGATAAATTAGTCACCAAAGAGGTAGGCCGTCAAAAAGCGTTCGGCTGTCAATAATTCAGTGAGCAGTTAGGGGCATCGCAGCAAATAACTTACGCCGTGGTGAAAAATCAAGTTTCTTTAAGAAAGTTGGGATCGAAGCGTGTATTATTATTTCCGGCGCCGTCCCTTATCAGTTCGCCGCGAAGATTGACAGCATCGATCCAACTTTTGTGTAGATTGGGAATTGGGAATTGGCAGCTAAAAGAATCAAAACGGGGCCGGAACGATCAATATTTTGGTGACAAGAAGCACTAAAACCTTGAAAAAAGTGAAACGTTTGTCTAGCGGTCCATTAATTAAGATAAGTCATTGATTTTTAATACCACCGGTTTTTAGGAACTACCAATAACTAATACCACCGGTTTTTAGGAACTACCGATAACTGATAAC
>QNER01000702.1 GCA_003646175.1 Candidatus Parabeggiatoa sp. nov. 1 | reverse complement strand
CTATGATGCGTTTGGAAACGTCGTCTTTGACTCCAATCCCGGGTTTCAGCCGTTTGGGTTTGCCGGCGGTATCTATGACTTAGATACCAAACTGACGCGGTTCGGGGCACGAGATTATGATCCTCAGACTGGGCGTTGGACTGCGAAAGACCCGATTGGGTTTGCAGGAGGAGATACTAACCTGTTTGGGTATGTGTTGGGTGATCCCGTTAATTTTATTGACCTTAATGGATTTGCTCCAAAAGATAAGTGGTATGGCTATAATGATAAAAGTTTTCGGGACTGGGCCCATCAACAGAAACAAGATATGGGTACTCCTGCTAATAAAAACTTTACTAAAGAGGAAATAGCCGATTTATATGAACAATGGGAAACTGAAGGTAAACCTAGAGGAAAAGGTGGTAAGAGTGGGCGAGGTGGAAAATCCAATAAATTTAAGACTCCAGGCACTGTTCCCATGTTAGTATGGGATATCCTGCAAGAAATGTGTAGAATGGGAGTCTACAGTGGAATAGGTTGTTTACCAGAAAACCAGCCTCAAGGGTATTGTCCTTTAGACGGAGAAGTGTAACATTAATTGGCATTCAAATTATGGCATTGAATGGATAATTTTGCATTCAAATTATGGCATTGAATGGATAATTTCTAAAATCGTTCTTCATTTTAACTAATTGATGTTACGTAAATGCTTTCAAAAGGCGCACCGGGGTGGATAAATGTATCCGCCCTGGCGTTATGTTATTTATATTAGACATTATACCGATTTAATCTTAAGTGCTTGATTTTATTATATTTACAAAAATAACAATTTCAAGTAACTCAATGAGTTACATTAAATCGGTATAAACTCTATTATCTTTTATATTAAAAATTATATTTTTGGAAAAAAGCGGATTTTTTGAACCTCAAAAGTTGTCAAAAATCCAGAGATTTTTATTCATCCTTCACCATTTATTGAATAGTGGGATAGGTTCATATTTCGTCTGCATTAGCAGAATTGTTTTATCCATCGCCTGAGAAAGGTTGTGATATACTGCAAAATAAATCTGAAATTTGTAGCAAATTTGAATAGGTAGTCCTATAGAAACAGTGATAGCGTTTAACAGGATGCTATCTCTTAAAAGAATAGTATCCGCACATCACTACTACTTGTACTACACTACCTTTTAAATACATAGGTAGCTTAATGAAAAAAGACGAAGGTTATATAGAATACAAAGATGAGTATAGTAGTTGCGAAAGGACTTATGTTACTTTGTCTTTCTATCATGAAAAACTTCATTCAGATGAAGTAACCAAAGTTTTAATTATCAAGCCAACTAGAACAACTGAAAAAAACGAACAGAGGAAAATTAATAAAAATGGTTGGTTTTTTTCAACTCAAGATACAGTTGAATCAAGAGATGTACGTAGACATCTTAGATTTCTGCTTGATATTTTCAAAAACAAAGAAAATGAAGTTAATTTTCTTAGAAATGAGGGTTGGAGTACAAAGATTTATTGTTTTTGGGAATCAACAGAGGGTAATGGTGGACCAATCCTTGATTATAGAACAATGGAATTACTTTCTATATTTAAGTTAGATATTCACTTTGATGTTTGGTGGATATTTCGATAACACACCTAGCGAGCTACGCATGGGTTATAGGGTGGGTTTCGCGGAAGCGAAACCCACTTTTTTTTGTTTATCTACGTGCAAAATGGCTTACTCACCTCAACGCCATTAGGCAATCTCACCACCCAACGCACCCATAACAAGACCACAACTTTAAACGGTAGCACGCGTTATCGCACCGAATATAGCCGTGACAAACTGGGACGGATTACCCAAAAGGTGGTAACTCTTGACGGAATCACCACCACGCTCGACTACCGCTATGACACGGCGGGCCGTTTAGTCGAAGTTAAACAAGACGGAACGGTTGTAGAAGCCTACACCTACGACAGTAACAGCAACCGCCTCACCGCCGAAACCGAAAACGGTTCCGTCAGTGGGAGTTACGACAACCAAGACCGTTTAGTCCAATACGGCACAACGACATACGACTACACGGCTAATGGAGAATTACGCCAGAAAGAAAACAACGGGGCAGTCACTCAATACCAGTACGAAGTCTTGGGCAACCTCCGCTCAGTCCAACTACCAGACGGTAGACAGATTGAGTACGTCATTGACGGGAGAAATCGCCGTCTCGGCAAAAAAGTCTTAGGTGTCCTAACCCAAGGCTTCTTATACCAAGATAGCCTCAACCCCATCGCCGAATTAGATGGAGAGGGCCATGTTGTCTCCCGGTTTGTTTATGGCTCCAAAGCCAACGTCCCTGACTACATGGTCAAAGACGGCCAGACTTACCGTATCATCAGTGAGCATTTGGGCAGCCATCGCTTGGTGGTGGACATCAGCGATGGCACCATTGCCCAACTTCTGTCCTATGATGCGTTTGGAAACGTCGTCTTTGACTCCAATCCCGGGTTTCAGCCGTTTGGGTTTGCCGGTGGTATCTACGACTTAGATACCAAACTCACTCGGTTTGGGGCGCGGGATTATGATGCCCAAACCGGGCGGTGGACGGCTAAAGACCCGATTGGATTTGCTGCCGGGGATATGAACCTTTACGGGTATGTTGTGAATGATCCTGTGAATTTGATTGATCCTATCGGTGAATATGGTTTTGCCGGTGCCGGATATGGGGCTGTGTCTGGTGCTCTTGGCGGGTATATCAGTGGAGGTTTATCAGGTCTTATTCTTGGAGGCTTAGCAGGCGCGGCCGTGGGTTTTGTTAATCCATGGAGTTCTCACGCAGCCGGTGCTTTTGTAGGCAACGCCATGGCCAGTTTAGCAGGCCAGGCTGCTGGTAATTATTTAGCAGGTAAGTGTGTCACCGATTCAAACAATTATAGTGTTGGTGCGGCCGTAGGGGCTGGAGTTGGAGGCGTTCTTGGTGTAAGAGTCGGAGCGGCTATTCGTGGGCATGCAGGTGTTTTCAATTTTACTAAAATAGGTAGCGATGTAACTCGCCATACTGTAAGTAGAGCACCCCAAGCTGGCATTGCTTCAATCAGTGAGGGCGTTGCTGTTGGATTGGGTGAAGGGGGGGGGGAATGCTCTATTACCCGCCCCAGGCGGTGGTGCAGACGGATGCGGTTGTCCTTAGTTTGAAAGAAAATTAGACTCCGAACAACTGAATGCCTTGTCACTCTGAAAAACGCGACAGTTTAGTTTTTTTCTTTAAATAACAGAAACCTAGCCCTAAAGTTAATGCCATTAAGTTAAGCTTAAAAATGTTTTTAGGTCGGGTGGGTCTTGCTGCGCGGACAGATTTCTTAATTTTTTAACTTAATGGCATTGAGCCTTAGAGTGGGGTAATGCTCATTTGGTTCCTGCTCTTCTTAAAACTTTATCACCCCAGCCCTAGTGCAGGAGCGCTCCAATATCCAGATCATTTAGAAATCCGATTTCTTGAAAAAATCGGATTTCTTTAACCTTTGGATGGTACGGAAACTTCCGCTTTCCGGCACTATAGTGTTTGAGCTTTTTTGACGAAGAGACTTATTCTACAAAAAATAATATATCTTTTAAAATTATCTCATAAAAATAACCGCATGTCATACAAATGAAAGAAAATATTGTTGTCTTGATAGTGGTTGGTCCTCTGTTAGTTAATTTATTACTGATGTTACTGTTTTTTATTGCTCAGGGTTTCTTTTTGGCTAAAAAAAGTCGGCTATTCATGCTTGTCGTTATGTATCTACTTCTCAACGGCCTATTACCCTTTTTGATTGGAGAACTTTTTTTGATTGATCAAGCTGACGAAAACTATCACAGAGAGCTTTTAGCACTTGTTCTGGGCATCTTAATGTTTAGGATGGTAGATATTTTCTGTTTCGGGCTAGGAAAAATATTTAAAGAGATATGGAATTATAAGTAGCGAGCGTCGCATGGGTTACTTGTCGGGTGGGTTTAACTACGTTAAATCCACCTTTCGCCACCTGCGGTTTCACTCGCCAAATCGCCACGGTAACAGATGAAGCCAGTGGTTTGACGCTGTCCTACCATCACGATAGCCCACTTCTTAAGAAAGAAACTTGGGCGGGTAACTGGACGGGTAGCGTCAACTCGCGACGGCTAACGAGCCAAAAAGTCTGAAAAAATTGACGACCAAAGTCACAACAAATGGTCGTGCCAGCCAGAGCGTTTATGATGCGAGCAACAAAACGCTAACCTCGACGAGCGCCGCCGGCCGTCAAAGCGTGTTTTGATGACAAAGGGCGAGTTATCAAGGAACAAGTGCCCGGTTTGGCAAACGTGTACTAGACTTATGATAGTCGTGGCCGTCTGACAACGGTAATTCTGTCTTATTTCGGGGCCACCAACGAGCCACTCTTACCAGCGGACGAAGACTTGGTCGTCCCACCCATTGAACCAACGGTGATCAGTATTCCCGCATTAGTCACCGAGTTTCTGTACACGGGCGACAACCCTATCCAAACGGGTGTCGCCCCGGGCACCCTTGATCTAGTACGGGCCGCGACACTACGAGGCTTAGTGACCACTCGTGACGGTGAACCGTTACCCAATGTCACCATTACTATCAAAAATCATCCCGAATATGGGCAAACGGTTACCACTAGCGACGGCTTTTTCAATATGGCGGTGAATGGTGGTGCCACGTTAACCGTTAATTATCAATTAGAGGGCTATTTGCCGCTGCAACGTCAAGTCAAATCGAATTGGCAAGAATACGCGGTGATTGATGATGTGGTGATGACGGCCCTTGATTCGCAAGTCAGCATCATTGACTTAACCGCTAATCAGCCGATGCAAGTCGCCCAAGGCAGTCCGGTGACTGATGAAGATGGCACGCGCCAAGCCGTGGTTT
>QNER01000701.1 GCA_003646175.1 Candidatus Parabeggiatoa sp. nov. 1 | reverse complement strand
AGAAAAAATTTGAATACTGATGGGTCATTTTTTCATTGCATTTTCCTGATTTTGCACTGGCTTATTGAATGGGATGGTACCATTATCAAGAGATTGGTAATGGGTAATAGGTTTTAGGAAATAGGAGAGAAGTTGACACCGGGCTCTTTGATGGATGATATGTTAATAACTTTTGACCCATTACCCCTTCGCGGCTATTTTTTGGCCCAAAAATAGCCGCGAGCCCATTACCCAAAAGTTTTGTCCCATTGAATGACCCCAGTGCTAAAAACTTGCTCATCAAGTAAAATAAATTATTACTATTCTCTCAAATTGATGCCTTAAAAAAATGTTAAAAATCAGTGTAATAGTCACAACTTATAATCGGCCTGATGCTTTGACATTGGTGTTACAGGCTTTAGCGGCACAAAAAAATTTAACCCCCCCCCCTTTGACAAAAGAGAACCGTCATGAAAAACCAAATTTACTCAAGAAACTTGGTTTTTTCCAAACTGACAAAGGGAGAAAAGTGTCACATTTTGAAGTAATCATTGCTGACGATGGCTCAACCGCAACCACTGTAGAATTGATTAAACAATTACAATTGCATTTACCTTATCCCCTACAACATATTTGGCAAGAAGATAAAGGTTTCCGTGCGGCTCAGGCCAGAAATCGTGCGGTTGCTGCTGCAAACGGTCATTATTTAATTTTTTTAGATGGTGATTGCATTCCCCAAACAGATTTTATTATAAAGCATAGCCAACTTGCAGAAAGGGGCTACTTTGTGGCGGGGAATCGTATTTTATTAAGTGAAAAATTTACAGCCCAAGTTATGCAGAACGTTCTTGAAAGCGGTGAAAACAATAAGTTGGTACCGAACAATTCTAGCAGTGATACAATTTGGACATGGCACACAACACAATGGCTATTACCCTATTTACGTCGTGATATTAACCGTTTGCTGCCTTTGCTACGTTTACCTGATAGCCTTTTTAGAAAACGTCACCAACAAAAATGGCAGGGCGCAAAAACTTGTAATCTGGCGGTGTGGCGTGAAGACATTTTAAAAATCAACGGCTTTGATGAGCGTTTTCAAGGGTGGGGACATGAAGATGCTGAATTAGTCGTGCGTTTGTTGCACAGCGGTGTGCGTCGAAAAGAAGGCCGTTTTGCAGTGCCCGTGCTACATTTATGGCATCCCGAACAAGATCGTAGTCAGGAACAAGAAAATCGCCAACGCTTGGAGCAGATATTGAAATCAACAGTAACGGTTGCCCAACAAGGCATGTGTACTCACAAAGCTGCGCTTTGAACTCCATTGCACGCCTAATTTTCTATATCATGAAATATCCCGCCAATAAAATATTACTGATTGCAACGCGCCAAATCGGTGACGTATTGCTGGTAACGCCGCTGTTGCGTTCCCTGCACCGTGCCTATCCTCGTGCGGTAATAGATGTGTTAGTGTATGACAATAAGGGTGGCATGTTAGAAGGCAACCCCGATTGCAATGCCATAATTTCTGTCGCTGAACACCCAAACTTTGAAGAATACAAAATATTATTAAAACAGATTTTTCGTCGCTATGATTTAGCCATTTCCACTCTTGGGGGCGATAGGCCTTTAATTTACGCCCTGCTCGCTGCCCCTAAGCGAATATCAATTGTACCGCCGAGACGTTGGCAAGATGCTTGGAAACGATGGGTGGTGCAGGCTTTCCTAGAATTGGATAATCAAAAAACGCACACTGTTATCCAAAACCTAAAACTGGCCGATTTATTAGGCATTGCCCGTTGTTACGAGTTAGTTGTCCCCCAATCTATTGATTCTTTTGAAGTATTAGAACAATTGTTGCCGTTTGCATGGCAGACGCAACCCTTTTCCGTGCTGCATCTGATGCCGATGTGGCATTACAAACGCTGGACATTAACGGGCTGGGGACAATTAGTACACTATTTAACTCAAGCGGGGTTGCGTGTGGTGCTAACAGGTGGGGGCGGTGAACAAGAAACCGCTTTTATCCGTGATCCCTTGTTAAATATGCCAGACACGGTTATCAATTTGGCGGGACAATTGCGTTTTAGTGATGTAGCCCAACTTATCCGTGCTTGTCAAGTGTATATCGGCCCCGATACCGCTGTTACCCATTTAGCGGCCGCCACTGGCGCACCAACTGTCGCGTTGTATGGGCCAACTAACCCGTTAAAATGGGCTCCTTGGCCTAACGATTATGCATTGGACAAAACGCCCTTTAAGCACAAAGGCACACAACAAGTGGCTAATGTGTTGCTAGTGCAAGGGAGGGGCAGATGTGTTCCTTGCCATCAAGAAGGCTGTGAACGACATAAACAAAGTAGTAGCCGCTGTTTGGAGGAATTAGACAGTACCACGGTAATTGAGGCGATAGAAGCATCTATTGATTGGATGAAAAATGAAAATAAACCATGCCCAAAAGCGTAGGATGGGAAGTACTCTGTCAATATTGTTTTGACGGGTTTTCTTCGTTATAAGTGCCGCTTTGTACCTGACACTCAATTTACAAGTTTTAGGTGGGAATTTTCGTTACCAAGCGTAGCCCGGCGGTGCTTTGTAACACTAACAGATGGTTTTTATTTAAAAATAATAATTGTTATTTTTAAAAGGGGGCATTTAGAAAAAATAAAAATCTTACCCCCACGGACTCAATTTATTTAACGAATGGTTGGATCGAACAAAAAACGATGTGAGTCATGTCTGTCATCTATTATCCGCTTTATCTGAGGCTATATAACCTGATTGAACTTTTTCGTTATGCTACAAAAGAATACAGTTGATGCTGCCATAAAATGGGCGGGTAATATTAATATTACGTGGGGCGGTATCGAGCCTACGGTTAACACAAGTTGAAGATACTTATGAAAAATATGTGGTTGTTGGAGAAAAATAATTAAGAAACTTCAATTAATGAAGGAATAGTGAAGAAAACTTACTCTTAACTGGGATGTTACTACATTACCAGTACCAACATGATGGCGCAACTGCCTAACGAGAACACGATGGAAGGTTACTTCCGGGGTTACGTAACTTCTTGCAGGATTGAAGCAGGTGTTCATAAAAAAACCTCAAACTTTACGTGTTCATGTTCTCGTTATGACATAACATCAAGCGAGTGAGCTCAGACATGCTTCGAGCTTTGATGATACCCCATTTCACCTATTTACCTACATGATCCAAAAAATATTCGTTTTTATTCGTTAAGTCAGAAAAACCTTATGCCCCTCAAGAAACGTTTGAAACGTTAATTGATGATTTCACCGATTTGAGTTGTGCTTTCTGTTGGTAATGTTGTCGCCGCCGCCGTCTCTCTTCATGGTAAGCTAATCCGGTTCCTGCTGGGATTAATCGACCCACTATCACATTTTCCTTTAGCCCCCGCAAATCATCACATTTACCACTAACCGAAGCTTCAGTCAAAACCCGTGTGGTTTCTTGGAAGGAGGCTGCCGAAATAAAAGAATTAGTCGCTAATGAGGCTTTGGTGATGCCTAATAACCGAGGTTCCCAACTCGCTGGGAGTTTTTCCTCAGACATCGCCCGCTCGTTTTCTTCTAATAACTTGGCGCGTTCGACTTGTTCCCCTGGCAACAATTGCGTCTCACCTGGATCGATAATGTTGACCTTGCGTAACATTTGCCGCACTATCACTTCAATATGTTTGTCATTGATTTTGACACCTTGTAGTCGATAAACCTCTTGGATCTCGTTGATGATGTAATGCGCTAACGCACTTGTCCCACTAATACGCAAAATATCATGTGGATTCGGTGCACCATCGACAATCTCTTCACCCCGTTCGACATGCTGTCCTTCAAATACATTGATATGCCGCCACCTGGGAATCGGGGTCTCATCGATGTCTCCATCAGGACTGGTAATAATCAAACGTTGTTTGGTCTTAGTATTCTTGCCAAAACTCACCGTGCCACTACGTTCGGCCAAAATCGCCGGTTCTTTCGGTATGCGCGCTTCAAATAAGTCCGCTACTCGCGGTAAACCACCGGTAATATCACGGGTTTTGGAAGTCTCTTGTGGCAGACGTGCAATCACATCGCCAATATTCACCAAAGCACCCTCTTCTACATTAATAATCGCTCGGGGCGGCAAAAAGTAAATCGCTGGCATCTCCGTCCCGGCAATATTTAAATCATTACCGGCCTCATCAACTAACTTTACCAACGGGCGCATATCTTTGGCATGTGCTGGCCGCAGTTTCGGGTCAATGACCACAATACTGCTTAACCCGGTTTGTTCATCGACTTCCCGATTGACCGTGACACCTTCCTCCACACCGGTAAATCTTACCTGCCCGGCCACTTCGGTAATGACTGGAAACGTATGTGGATCCCAACTGGCTACCCGCTGTCCGGCTTCAATAGCATCAAAATCGCTCACATTCAACACTGCCCCATAAGGCACTTTATAACGCTCACGTTCTAAACCAAATTCATCAAGGATATTTAATTCGCCAGAACGTGAGACGGCCACCCATTTGATATTACCTTCTTCACCCTGTTGTGGTAACAGTTTGATATTTTCAAATTTAATGGTACCTTTCGATTTGACTTCAATATGATTGACAGCCACCGTCCTAGATACGGCCCCACCAATGTGAAAAGTTCGCATCGTCAATTGAGTCCCCGGTTCACCGATGGACTGAGCGGCCACGACACCCACCGCTTCACCACGACCCACTAAATGACCCCGCCCTAAGTCTCGCCCATAGCATTTGGCACAAAGTCCATAGCGGGATTCACAGGTAATCGCGGAACGGACTGTTATTCGCTCAATCCCTTCTTGTTCAATCTGTTCTACCCAGTCTTCCGTCAGTAAGGTGCCGGCCTTGACGACCGGTTTAGTTTGT
>QNER01000700.1 GCA_003646175.1 Candidatus Parabeggiatoa sp. nov. 1 | reverse complement strand
TTGCTATTGGATGGGTTTAAAGGCAAATTTGTGCAAATGTGCCGGTATGGCGACATAACTCATTTAAAATAACTCCTTTTCAATTATCAGCTCGGTGGCTATCCAAGTTGTCCCGGGTGATTATTTGACGATGATGAATCAGCCTTCTGTGCAAATGCTGGCTGAAAAACTGAAGGTTTGTCTTGAACAAAGCTTGATGATTTAAGTAGAATAATTCCTATCAACTTATGTAAAGTACAACGAATTAGGAAATAAACGAATTGCTATTTAACTTAAATATTTTATTTTTTGATTAGTTAAGATCGATATTCGTTGTACTTAATGTGTTATTCGTTAATTTCTTAATTCGTTGTACTTAATGTGTTATTCGTTAATTTCTTAATTCGCTGTACTTAAGGTTTTATTCGTTAATTTCTTAATTCGTTGTACTGCATTTAGGCATTTAAACATGACTTCAAATAAAACCATTAAGCATTACCCCCTCTCATCTCCACAACGGGATATTTGGTTCGACCAAATATTGCACCCCGATGTGCCACTGTACAATATCGGTGGTTATGTGCGGATAGAGGGGCCGATTGAGCCGAACCTTTTTGAAAAAGCCCTGAATCAAATCATTCAGGAAAACGATGCACTACGCATTATTCTTCACGAGGGGGAAAGTTTGCCCACGCAAACCTTTGCTGAAAATGTCCACATCAATTTGGACTTTCAGGATTTTTCCACACAAGAAAATGCCTTTGAATCGGCCCTCAAATGGATGAGCGAAGAATTTGTCAAGCCTTTCCAACTTTATGACGGATTATTGTTTCAATTTGCATTATGCAAAGCCTCAGATAATTGTTATTACTGGTTAAAAAAATACCACCATCTCATAGTTGATGGATGGGCCATTTCCTTGGTTGTTCAACGTGTTGCCACGGCCTATAACGCACTTTCCGCCGGACAATCTAGTACACATAACTATTATTCTTACCAAGATTTTATTCAAAACGATCAAACTTATCTTGAGTCTGAAAAATTTGTGAAAGCCAAACACTATTGGCAAGAAAAATATCGCGAAGTGCCAGAGCCGCTTTTGGTGCGAAAGTCAGCTGCCCAATTTCAGGGTCAAACCCTCCCAAGTCAACGCGCAACTTTGTGCCTAAAACGGTCTTTCTACAATCAACTGATTGAATTTGCTCAAAAAAAGAAAGTCTCCCTTTTCCACGTTATTTTAGGGTCCTTATATTGTTATTTTGTCAGGACGTGTGATCGAGAAGATTTGGTCATTGGATTACCCACGCTCAATCGAAACAATGCGGCTTTTAAACAAACGGTGGGCCTGTTTGTGGGTGTCAGTCCGGCTTGGTTTCGTTTTGGGACCGATTTAAGTTTTGTCGAACTGGTGGAAAGCATTCGCAAAGAATTACAAAGGGATTATCGACATCAACGTTTTCCAATCAGTGAACTCAACCGACAATTAGGGCTCCATGGGGAAAATCGGCAACCGCTTTTTGATTTGACGCTATCTTATATGGATCAAAACTATGATGCGAATTTTGATGGCTGCACAGTCGAGTTTACCTTCTTACCACACTATTTTGAACAAAATGCTTTAGTCATCTTTGTTGATGAGTTTCATAAACAAAGTGATATTAAGGTCGATTTTGATTATAACTTTGGAGCGTTTGACGAAGATGAAATTGAACGTCTCAAAGCGCGTTTTGAGTTTCTATTAGGTGAAATTCTTCGTAAACCCTCGGTGCCGGTTCGGGCATTGCAAATCATGCCCGATGCGGAGTTAAAGAAAATAGTAGTTGAATGGAACAACACGACTACCGATTATCCGCGTGATAAGACGCTGGTTGATCTATTTGAAGAACAGGTTGCCAAAACCCCTGAAAATGTCGCCGTCGTTTTTGAAAACCAACAACTGAGCTATTGGGAACTCAACCGAAAAGCCAATCAGTTAGCACATTACTTGATGACTTTGGGGGTGGGTACAGAAACATTAGTGGGTATTTGTGTCGAGCGTTCGGTTGAGATGGTGATTGGTTTGTTGGGGATTTTGAAGGCGGGTGGCGCTTATGTGCCACTTGACCCTTCTTATCCCGAGGGGCGCTTGCAGTTCATGTTGGAAGACTCCTGTGTCCCGGTGTTGTTAAGTCAAAGTCATTTGCTGGAAAGAGTGCCAGTCTCAACAGCGTTCGTTGTTTGTTTGGATAGGGAAAAGGAATCAATTGCGGTGGGTTCCGGGGAGAATCCCATCAGACTTTGTTATCCTATGAATTTGGCTTATGTGATTTATACATCGGGTTCTACTGGAAAACCAAAAGGGGTATTAGGTATTCACAAAGGCATGGTCAATCGATTGAACTGGATGTGGCAGACTTGTCCTTTCGAGGCAGAAGAAGTGTGTTGTCACCGTACTTCTATCAATTTTGTCGATCATGTCGCTGAGCTATTTTCTCCGTTACTCAAAGGGATTTCTTTGGTTTTATTGACCGAAGAAAAAATGCGAGATACGGTTGGTATTATTAACATACTGCATCAGTATAAGATTGTCCGCCTCCTTCTGGTACCTTCTCTGTTGAGAAGCTTTTTAGAGCAAGGAGAGCATGAATTACAGAAGCTCACGTCTGTGAAGTATTGGTTTTGCAGTGGGGAGGCCTTACCTGCTCGCTTAGTTAAGTTATTTTACCAAAGAGTACCGAAAGGGACTTTATTTAATATCTATGGTTCTTCTGAAGTCAGTGCGGATGTCAGTGCTTACCAAGTAGAACGTCAAGAGATGGTCAACATTTTAAATTATTTTTCACCAGATAAGTCCTCAAATTATTTTCTCTCAGAGCATTTACCTCCAGAAAGCATTACCACACCATTTGTGACGCTTGATGAGCTAAAGCAGGCATTTAAAAGTCAAGAAGTCCCCTTACTTCCTCAAGAAAAGGACGAATATTATGCCTATTTAAAAGAGTATGTATTCCCGTATCTGGTCAATACGTCATCACCTCGTTTTATTGGGCACATGACCTCGGCACTGCCTTCTTTCAATTATGAATTAACAGACCTTGTTTCAAGACTGAATCAAAACCTAGTCAAAGTGGAAACGTCAAAATCTTTTGTTTTTTTAGAAAGACAAGCGATGGCGATGCTCCATCATGCTTTCTATGATTTTCCGGATTCATTCTATACTGAATATGCCCAACAATCAGGAAATAGTTTAGGCATAACGGTTTCAGGCGGGTCGATGGCAAACATATCGGCTCTCTGGATTGCTCGTAATCTCGTCTTACCGCCAGACGACATCTTTTTGGGAGTGGCTCAAGCCGGCTTAAACGCCGCTTTGGCACATTATAAGTATAAAAATATCGTGTTATTAGGCTCAGGCCTCATGCATTATTCCATAAAAAAAGCGGTTTCGTTGTTAGGCTTAGGGATGGAAAATATCGTTTATGTTGATCAGGATGAGAATGGAAAGATGGATATTGCAGCGCTTCAGCGGTGCATAGAAAAATGTCGCCAGAAACAGTGGTGTATCCTTGCTTTAGTGGGTATTGCAGGAGCGACTGAAACAGGAAATATCGATCCCTTAGAGGAAATGGCTGAAATAGCAAAGACCCTTAATATTCATTTTCATGTTGATGCGGCTTGGGGCGGTCCAGTGGTATTTTCCAATCGACATAAGCGTCAATTGAAAGGAATTGAAAAGGCTGATTCAATCACGTTATGCGGGCATAAACAGCTTTATTTGCCTCAGGGTATTAGTTTTTGTTTGTTTCGGCAACCTGATATGGTCAAAGCCATTTCTATCTCGGCCACTTATCAGGCACGCGAGGGAGGGTATGATTTTGGTCAATATTCGCCAGAAGGTTCTCGGTCTTCTTTATCTATATGTTTACACGCAGCGTTGCATTTAATCGGGAAACAAGGCTATGCGAAACTCATCGATAACGGAATCGATAAGGCTCAGTATTTAAAGGAAAAGTTACAAAAAACTGAGGCCTTTGAACTGATGAGGGAACCCGAACTTAATATCGTTAACTTTAGGTATATACCGATAAAGTTTAGAGATAAGCAAGCTCTTGGGCTTTTAACAACAGAGGATAATTTACAGATTAACGAAGCCAATGTACGGTTACAGGAAATACAATTTCAAGAAGGCAGGAGTTTTTTCTCCAGAACACAATTGTCTAACACTCGCTATGGGAAGGATTTATCCATTGAAGTCAATCGGGCGGTGTTAGCGAATCCTTTAACGACTTACCAAGATATTGACTTTGTATTGGAAGATCAACTGACGATAGCAGCCAAGTCTATTGAAAACGAGTATACGGTCGATAAACCGGAAGTCTCTCAGTTGGCATCCTCACAGCCGAAACGTGCTGAACAAGAAGCGTTACTGGATAAATATATTCTCCCCATTGGTAAGCCTATTAGCAACACCCAAATTTATATTTTAGACCCTTATCAAAAACCTGTTCCGGTCGGTATCTCAGGTGAACTTCATGTGGGTGGTGCTGGATTAGCCAGAGGCTACCTCAATCGCCTTTCACTCACGGCAGAAAAATTCATCGAAATCGAAGTCTTTGGCAAACCTCAACGTTTTTACAAAACAGGAGATTTAGCCCGTTATCTGCCCGACGGCAATATTGAATACTTGGGACGCATAGATAACCAAGTCAAGATTCGAGGTTTTCGGGTCGAATTGGGTGAAATTGAGGCGGAGTTAGCACAACATCCTGATGTGCAACAAAATGCCGTGATTGTCCATGAGGCCTCTGAAACGAACAAGCGTTTAGTCGCCTATCTCGTGGTAGCTCAAGGACAAGTGATTGAAAATACAGTATTACGCGCTTTCCTAATAGAACGATTGCCCGATTACATGATACCATCGGCCTTT
>QNER01000699.1 GCA_003646175.1 Candidatus Parabeggiatoa sp. nov. 1 | reverse complement strand
ACTATCGCAGAAACAAAGCGATAGCATCACGACTTGATGACATTTTTGTCCTGCACATAGAATAATAACGACTCAGCCCTTTCTGGGCGCTTTATTAAAGCCTAGGGCAACGCCCTAGGAACCTTTCCAAAAAATCCGTGACAATCAAGAAAAATCAAACTCCAATTCTTCAAGCGGCTCTTGAAAGTAATGCCCTTGAGCAAAATCAACGTCAAATTCCAACAATGTTGTCAAACTGCCAGTCTCTTCCACGGCCTCAGCAATCGTGAGTTTACCTAACTCCTGTGCTATTTCGACAATCTTTTGCACGGTTTGCTGATTCTCAGTGTTTGTTGATAGCCCCTTGCTAAAAGAAGAGTCAATTTTCACATAATTGATCGTTTTAAGATGTTTGAGCGTCGTTTCAAAATGCAGCCCGGTGCCAAAGTGTTCCAGTGCCGATTGGCACCCAAAGGTTTTCAATTGGCTGATAAACGCTATGGCTAACTTAAGTTGGGTGATAGCCATTGACTCATTGATTTCAAAGACTAGACGATCTCCCGGTAACCCAGTGGACTTGAGCAGTTTCCTAATATACAGCAGAATCTTTTCATCTTTGATAGCCTGATCAGACAACTTGATGAAAAAGTAAGTTTTATGCCCCTTTTTATCTTGTTCCACCAAAGTGTTAATGGATTGTTCAATAACCCATTTGTCCAAAATGATGCTTAAATTGGCTTGCTCTGCGGCATTAAACAGATCGCCGGCGGGAACGTTTTTCCCGTCTGAATCCACCATCCGCAAAAAGACTTCATAAATCTCTTGGACGTCATCATGCAAACTAATAATCGGTTGGTAACGTAGTGATAAGCGATTATCCTCAATCGCGGTTTCAATCAGCTTGGCAACATTCGTTAAGCCTGAATCGCCAGGTTGTCCGGCTGCCGCTTTGTACACTTCAGAGCGGTTACCGCCTTGCTCCATGGCAATTTTACAAGCTGCATGAGCATCGTTCAGTGCCACTTGTGGGGTGGCTGAAGAGGCGAGGACTTGAGCAATGCCGATGCTACAAGTGGTGACAACCGCCTGTTGTTCATTCAAATCCGTTACGGTGGCTTCTACTGCCTTACAGACTTTTTCTGCTATATCGCCAGCCGACGCATATTTTTTGCCATCTTTGTCAGCCATCAACAGGGTGAAAGTACTTTCACCAAACCGGGCTAAGGTAGCCCCTTTGCACGGACCGCTGATGACTTTAGCGATATTTTTAAGCACCGGATCCATACCCGCTAAGCCGACGTTTTCCCTAATCGTACTAAAATTATCTAAAGCAATGTAAAACAACACGCTGCGCGTTTGTGTTTCCATCGCTTTTGCCAAAGCTTTTTCCAGTAATTCAATAAAATACTGGCGGTTAAAGAGGCCTGTGATCGGATCACGGCGGCGTACATCTTCAATTTCTTGACTTTGCGATGGGATTCTGACCTGAATGCAGCGTTCACCATCATAAATGGCACGACTGAACTCCATTTTCAGTTGAAATCGCTTCTTATTTGATTTCAACCCCTCCACATTGATTTGGCGATCATCTTCCTTGTCATCAGTCATAAACTCGCGCATGAAATCCCTAAACTTGGTTTGATCACCTACTGTCACTAGATCCATGATAGGCAAACCTTCCAAGTCATCCATGCTTTTGTAATCAAACATCTTTAAATAACTGGGGTTGGCATGGACGTGCATACCGTCATGCACATAAGCAATAGCATCTTGCGAGGTTTCCAGCAACATTTTGTTATGCCGCTGACTTTCCTTATAGAGTTGTTCGAGATGTTTACGCCGGCGACGCTCGGCCAAGTTTTCAAGTTCTTGGCCGACGACATAAGGTAAACAACCCCCATTGTCATTAAAAATCGCTTGTTTGGCACCCGCTTTGATCCATCCAGCCAGACTTTTACAATCTAGCTCTTTGACGAGAACAATGACCGGAATATCTTGTTTAGATGACGAAACCATGTCACAGACTTGCGCTACGGAAAAATCACCTACTTTAGGAACTGATATAATTAAATCCCATTCCTGTGCGGTCAATGCCTCCTCCAAGTCCTCGTCATCTTCAACATAACGCGGACGAATGGGGTAGCGTGCTTTACGCAACCGGTTCAAAATAATCTCAGCATCACTGTCTGATTCGTCAATAACAATTAATCGGATAATGTCATTCTGCATACGGTTGTTTTCCTCCAAATTGGGTTCCAAGCTAAAGTTTTTTGTGCGCAAAAACTTTTGCGTAGATTGGGAATTGAAAATCAAGCTATACTTTGTCAGTTAGAAACCTTCAAGGTTTTGCAAACCTTGAAGGTTTTGTTTGCCCTAAATATTTTTCTGAACGTCTATAGTTGTTGCCGGCCCCAAAATATGTCACACCATCAGGCGGGCAATAAAAACACATTGCCGGCCCCCTACACTTCTACATCAAATGGAGGTCACACTCGATTGGGAATTGGAAATAAAGCTATATCTTGTACTGTTAATAGATTTCGCACAGTTCTTCCAGTTAGAAACCTTCAAGGTTTCCAAAACCTTGAAGGTTTTGCCCTAAATATTGAACGTCTATAGCAAAAAATAATAGTTCTGAAATGTGGGTGATTTTTAGGAGTTCAAATTTTAGTTCGGTGCTCAAACTAAAGTTTGAACTCCATCACCCACATTGCACCACTTTTGGAAAATGCTGGTTAGGCAAAAAGAGTTCCAATAATTGACTGGTTGCAAAAAGTGTTCCGTTCATGATTAAGAACACTAGGAGTCTGTCGGACTTGTTTGTATATCTGATTGATTTTGTTTAAGTTTGACAAATGAACCCAAAAGTAAAATGACAATAAAAACAATCGGTTGCTAATTAAGTCCGACAAACTCCTAGACTTGTCCAAAATTTTAAGTACTGAACCTTCACTTTTGCGATATTTTCAATTGGTTAAACATTTTTAACACCTGATTATTTGTACTTCGGCGCTTATTCCTCGGATATAAACCATAAATCAATAACTTACGTGCCATTATATACTCGTAAGTCATTGATTTATAGTTCATCTTCGTGAAGCAAGTCCCTCTATCTTAAACCTTCAAGGTTTCTACTGATTATTCACGCAATGCCCAAATTAAAATTGAGCATCGCGTATTATTCTCAATTCTCAATTCCCATTCATAATCAAAGAATATTTGTTGCAAACCATGTTCAGTTTTTGCATTATATTATAATATTATTATTTATAAACAGATGACTGATATCAGGCAATAATGGATAAAACTGAACTCGCTCAAACAAAATTAAGTATTGTTTTTCTTAATTATAACCGGCTAACAGAAACTCGCTATACCCTCGCACAATTATCGCGCCTGTTAGAACATCGTCAAGATGTTGAAATTATTGCAGTTGATAATGGTTCTCAAGATGGCACGAAAGAATTTCTACAAACCCAGAAAGATTGGGTGCAGGTGGTGTCTCTTGAAAACAACCTTGGCATTGCTGGGTTAAATGTCGGGTTTAAACAAACGAAAGGGGAGTACCTGCTGGTATTGGATGATGATTCACACCCAGTAGACAATATAACATTGGATCGTATTATTCAATGCTTGGATACTCGTCCTGATGTGGGAGTCGTCGCCTGTCGTATTGAATCTATCAAAGGCCAACCCACCTATACTTGGCATCTTCCTGAAAACGATGCGCCCGGCACGTCAATGGCCTTTGTGGGGTGTGGCTTTGCTATTCGTCGCAGCTTATTTGAAAAAATAGGTTGGTATCCGGGGGAATTTTTTATCTATCAAAACGAAATCGAGGTGGCGATTCAAGTGATGCGTCACCACTATAAAATTTACTATGATCCGTGCTGTCGAGTAGTACACCGTCAATCGCCGCTAGGGCGCACCAATTGGCGACAGGTGTATTATCCCACACGCAATACGATTTGGCTGATACGCCGTTACTTTCCATTTCCAATGGCCGCTTATTTGATTGCTTCGCGCCTGTTTTTTGGATTTTTGCGTGCTTTGCAATCGTTTGAATTTAGCTGGTATTATCGGGCTGTCCTTGATGCCTTACATACGCCTATCGAACCTCAAGTCTTATCGCCCGCACAGCAAAAACAATTGACGACGTTTTGGCGACAAAACAGTGTATTACATCAACTCATTGAACGCTTATGACAACCATTTTATGTAGCAGGGCTTGCGCGGGGGATTGCCCCTACACATCATCGGACATGGTAGGGGCAATCCTTTCGAGGCTAAAGTTTTTCTCCGAAAAACTAATTTGCCTGAAAAGGTGAAACCTGGGGGAAATCAAAAAATATCACCCACATTTCAGGACTACCCGAACGCTTATGACAACCCATTCCATAACAACCGCGCCTCAGATATTAATCATCATTGTCACTTGGAATAAAAAACAGTACGTTTTAGAACTGTTAGCTTCCGTTGCGACGCTGGATTATCCCGTTGATACACTTGAACTATTGGTTGTAGATAACGCCAGTAGCGACGGTACCACCGAAGCCATAGCCGCTGCCTATCCGGATGTGAAATTACTTTGTAATCAAGAAAATCTAGGTGGCACTGGGGGATTTAATACCGGCTTACAGTGGGCTTTTGAACAACCACCTGAGCGTTATCAATACTTATGGTTATTAGATAATGATGTGTTGGTACACCGTCGCGCTCTCGCTGAATTAGTCGCTTTATTAGAAGCCAAGCCCGATGTTGCGGTGGCAGGATCGACAATGATGCAACTGGATTATCCGTCGCGAATCAACGAGATGGGCGCGTTTATTGATCGCAATACCGGACTTTTGATATTGCATCGTCATTTAGAAACCATTCCAGCATGGCAAGGGCACTCGGCACAAGCATT
>QNER01000698.1 GCA_003646175.1 Candidatus Parabeggiatoa sp. nov. 1 | reverse complement strand
TCCCTTTCACTAGATACGTCATTAAATATTCCTAGGGCGTTGCCCTAGGCTGGTATGTCAGCCCCTTTCAGGGGCATTTTAATAACTATTCATATAATATTAGTTGAATGAGTCATTCATCATTCTTAATGAGTCATTCATCATGGTATGGCACTTTCCGCTTTATTGCACAAACTGTGATATCTTCGAGCAATGTGCGTAACATCAGTTATTGATTGGTTTTTCAGCAAAGTAGCTTTTCTGTCGAATTTTTGGCTATAGTTTTTCAGATAACTAATTTCAGTTATAAACCTTCAAGGTTTTGAAAACCTTGAAGGTTTTGACATAAATTTCCTAAATTTTAGCGTTCGCCGCGATAAAGGGTAGCCGAATTTTTTGGCGTTGCCAAAAAACCTTTCACCTTCCCCCTTTCCCCTTGGAGCGATCCCTATTCCCAATAACAACATGTCTTTACTCTATCGCCGCCTCCCCATCATCCTGCATGATCTCTGCATGGTTGCCCTCGCATGGGCATTAGCCTTCCTTATCCGCTATGATTGGCCGTTGTACCCCGATGTTGAAGCCCTTTTTTGGCAAGTGTTGCCTATTGTGCTCACAGTGCAAAGCGTCGTCTTGTGGTATAGCGGTTTATATCAAAGTATTTGGCGATTTGCCAGTTTGCCTGATTTAGTCACGATTTTACGCGCTGTCATTATTGCTACCCTTGCCATCGTTTTGATACTCGTCTTATTTAATCGCTTGGCACTCATTCCGCGCACTTCTTTGCTACTTTATCCCTTTCTATTAAGTTTTTTACTCGGCATGTCTCGCTTGCTATATCGGCTCTGGTATGAACAGTCATTGAATTTCTTATTAACAGAGAAAACCAACCCACAACGTGTCCTCGTGTTAGGGGCTGGCACCTCGGGGGACATGTTGGTACGTGACATGTTGCGTAATCGTGGTAGTGGCTATCTACCCGTCGGTTTTTTGGATGACAAATCCCGTTTGCACGGTGGCAAGGTGCAAGGTGTGCCGGTACTGGGAAGCATCGACAAAATAGTTGAAACCATTGAATCTTTGCAAATTGATGTGATTATCATTGCTATGCCATCTGCCACCGATGAGCAAATGCGCCGTGTGGTGGAATTATGTGAGCGTTGTACCATCCCGGTGCGGACATTGCCCAAATGGGACAACATCGTCAGCGGACAAGTTACTCTCAGTGCTTTACATGATGTGGCTATTGATGATTTATTAGGACGCGCCAAAGTACAACTGGACTGGCAGGTTATCGAAGCCGGTTTACACGGCAAAGTGGTGATGGTGAGTGGTGGTGGTGGCTCAATTGGGGCGGAATTGTGTCGGCAAATTGCGCGGTTAAACCCGACTACCCTTATCATTTTTGAACGCTGTGAATTTAATCTGTATCGGGTAGAGATGCGATTGCGCCAAGAATTTCCCGATTTGGTCCTACATGCTCATTTGGGAGATATTACCGATGCGGTAGCGGTGCGTCATATTTTAGAGTGCTACCATCCCGAAGTGATATTTCATGCGGCCGCTTATAAACATGTTCCCCTATTGCAATCGCAAGCCAGAGAAGCGGTTCGCAATAATGTGCTGGGCACCAAAATTATTGCCGAAGCGGCAGCCGCGCAAGGTTGTCAAATCTTTGTGCTGATTTCTACTGATAAAGCGGTGAATCCTGCGAATATCATGGGTGCAACCAAACGTGCTGCCGAGATTATTTGTCAAGCCATGAATGGCAGAGTTGTTCAGGAAAACCAAACGAGGCAAACCTTTGCGGTTTTTGAACAAAGCCATAGCAATAAAACTCGTTTTATCACGGTGCGCTTTGGCAACGTATTAGGTTCTGCCGGCAGCGTTGTTCCCCTTTTTAAAGCACAAATAGCGAAGGGCGGCCCCGTCACGGTGACTCATCCGGATATGAGCCGTTATTTTATGACGATTCCTGAAGCCTGCCAGTTAATTTTACAAGCAGGCGCAATGGGACAGGGTGGGGAGATTTTTGTGTTAGATATGGGAAAACCCGTTAAAATTAGATATTTAGCAGAACAAATGATTCGCTTGTCAGGAAAAATACCTGACAAAGACATTAAAATTGTTTACACCGGCTTACGTCCCGGTGAAAAACGACATGAGGAATTATTCCACGCGGAAGAAAAACTGGGTAAAACTAACCACACCAAAATTCTACTCGCAGTTCACCGTAGTAACGATTGGAAAAAGTTGACTGATACTTTAGAACAGTTAGCAAAGGCGTGTGACAACTATGCTGAAAGCGAGATCAAAAAAGTGCTGAAACATCTTGTGCCAGAATTGAAGGAGACAGATGGGTAATTAGTGGTTGAGCCCCAATTTGGGGTGATAAAAATTGTGTTCGCAGGTACCACGCTGGAGTCCAAACGACGCTAAAGTTTCGCGGAGCGAAACTTTAGCGTCGTTTTTAGTTTGGGCAGATCTCATCGTTTTACACAAATCATTTAAGCATTTTATTTTAATGATATTTATGTAGGGGGCCGGCAAGTTTTTTTTTTGCCCACCGCGGCAAGAAAAAGACCTGGGTGGCCTACATTTTGACTTATGTTATTGATATTAAAGTCGAACTCACGTTATTACTTATTATCCTTCAGCCTAGGGTGTTAAATATAAGCTAATTTCGTAACTACTCAGCACCGAAGGTGCGAATTATTATAGCCTGGGGCAACGCCCCAGGTACAGGCGTTTATGAATGTTCCCAGGGCGTTGCCCTGGGCTTTAATAAAGCGCCCTTTCAGGGCTGAGTAGTTGCCTAATTTCTAGGTTCATTTTCAACGAAGTTTTTGTTCCCCGATGGTGGGCAAGCGGGCTTTAATTGTATTTTTTGAGTTCTGAGTGCCCGCTTGGGATGGCCTACGAATCTAACCGTTATGTTATCAATCCTTTATGGTTGCCCTTACCTTAATGGCATTGACTTCAGCCCATTACCCGTTACCTTTGTTCCTAATTGTCAACGACTTTTGAAAGGTGTTCAGAAATGCTCTGAATTTGCTATTCGGGATTAGAAAATTTTCCGGTTTCCGCATAGCCTAAATTTCTTAAGTAAGTCTTAAGTAAGTGTTATTAATATTTGTTACCCATTACCTACCACACGCAATGCTCAATGTTTTAAGTTATTGAATTTTAATCATTAAATTTTTTGTAGATACGTCTAGCGATATCCGTTCTACAATAAAAATTAATTTAGCATGTTAAAGTTGAACATCGCGTTGTTATCCCTTACCAAAAGGGGCAAAAGCTATTTCAACATCTGGTTGAATCCGAAAAATGATGACTTGATTTTGAAACAACTTAACAATTAAAATATGGTAACTACTCAGCACCGAAGTGTGCGAATTATTATAGCCTGGGGCAACGCCCCAGGTGCAGCACCGAAGTGTGCGAATTATTATAGCCTGTGGCAACGCCCCAGGTGTTTATGATTGTGAAAAGGGCGTTGCCCTGGGCTTTAATAAAGCGCCCTTTCAGGGCTGAGTAGTTACAAAATATGCTGGCTTTTTTTTGAAGTGAACCTATTTTATATTTGATAGTCAAGCTTTTTGATGCCGGTAGATTCACCCTCTCTTAAATTATTAAGAGTGCTATTGTTAACTTTTGTTAACATAAATGAATCGGACTACCGTTTTTTGGTGCTAGGGCAAAACCTTCAAGGTTTCCAAAACCTTGAAGGTTTCTAACTGAAATTATTTATCTTTAAACTTAACTTTGGAGTCATTTAACAAATGAAAAAACATTTATGGGTTGTAGCCCCTGCATGGGCAGCACTCGCCGTTACAACAGCCCCCGCCTTGGCTAACGGTAATGCCACCGGTAATTTCGCCGGTAACGTCCCCGGTAATGCGGCCGCAGGTCAAATAAAATCGGCTAGTTGTGCGGGATGTCATGGAATGGGTGGCAACAGCACCAATCCTCAATACCCGACACTTGCAGGTCGCAATGCCACCTTTATCTTTCAACAACTTAGGGCTTTTAAAACGGGTCAAAACTATGATGCCCAAATGACTCCCATGGCCCAACCATTAAGCATGCAGGATATGGCAGATCTGGCTGTCTATTATTCTAGCCAAGGCACAGGTGGTGGCAATTTTCAAGGATATGGTAATGGCGCATCGTGGAACCCTAACATGAACCATGCCGGTTCCAACATGGGTTGGAATGGGAGCCCTAACATGAACAATGCCTATGGTCAGAACATTGGCATGCGCGGGAATCCTAATATGAACCATGCCGGTTCCAACATGGGTTGGAATGGGAGCCCTAACATGAACAATATGCCCGGCTGGAATACGGGTTGGAGTGGAAATCAGAACACCAGAACCAACCGTCGAATCTGCACGCACGGAACCCCTGGCATGAACCATGCCCATGGTCAGAACATTGGCAGGCACGGGAATCCTAATATGAACAATGCCGGTTCCAACATGGGTTGGAATAGAAACCCTAACATGAACCATGCCTATGGTCAGAACAACGGCATGTACGGGAATCCTAATATGAACCATGCCGGTTCCAACATGGGTTGGAATGGGAGCCCTAACATGAACAATGCCTATGGTCAGAACAACGGCATGTACGGGAATCCTAATATGAACAATGCCTATGGTCAGAACAACGGCAGGCACGGGAATCCTAATATGAACCATGCCGGTTCCAACATGGGTTGGAATAGGAACCCTAACATGAACAATGCCTATGGTCAGAACAACGGCATGTACGGGAACCCTAATATGAACAATGCCGGTTCCAACATGGGTTGGAATAGGAACCCTAACATGAACAATGCCTATGGTCAGAACAACGGCATGTACGGGAACCCTAATATGAACAATGCCACCGGCGGGAATGC
>QNER01000697.1 GCA_003646175.1 Candidatus Parabeggiatoa sp. nov. 1 | reverse complement strand
TCGCTCATCGAAGAGATGGAAACTTCCATTCAAGAAGCCAATACGTTCATTAACGCGATGAATAAAGACAAATAAATGCGTAGTGCGTAGGGTGGATTAGCCGCCAGTACCTTGTTAGGGCAAAACCTTCAAGGTTTCCAAAACCTTGAAGGTTTATAACTGAAAGAAAAACTATATTTATGGTAACTACTCAGCCCTGAAAGGGCGCCTTATTAAAGCCCAGGGCAACGCCCTGGGAACTTTATTTACGTATATAAAAAATTGTTTTTTTTAAATTCAACTATTTATGGCAACGACTCAGCCCTGAAAGGGCGCTTTATTAAAGCCCAGGGCAACGCCCTGGGAACTGAAAAAAAACAATCTCCATGAAAAATCACCAGGGCAACGCCCTGGGAACGGAAAAAAAACAATCCCCATGAAAAATCAACTCAACCAATTAGGCAAAGAAAAAACACCTTTTTTATTTATTATTGATTTTGAAGTTAAAAATTTTTATATCGCGCCGCTTAACAAATTAGATAACCATATCTTATTTTCAATTGATGGTTTCTCTAATGTGACAGCAAATTCTCACGTTAAAAATTTTTCTCCGCCGCCTTTTCACCTGAAAAAAACAGCCATCAGTTTAGAAAAATACACAATTGCGTTTAATCATGTTATCAAAGAAATGATTGCGGGTAATACCTATCTACTCAATTTAACGTTTCCAACTGAAATAGAAGTCAATGCCCCACTGTTAAATATCTTCCTCGCCAGTCATGCCAAATTTAGGCTTTATTTTAAAAATAAATTTGTCACCTTTTCGCCAGAAAGATTTATTAAAATAGAACAAAATCTGATTAAAACCTACCCCATGAAAGGCACAATTAATGCGTTTATTCCAAACGCTCCAGCAAAAATTTTAGCGGATGAAAAAGAAAAAGCCGAACATACAATGGCTGTAGACTTACTTAGAAATGATCTCTCCATCGTTGCCAAAAAAGTCAGAGTCAACAAATTCAGATACATAGAAAAAATAAAAGCCGGCCCCAAAGAACTTTTGCAAGTCAGTTCAGAAATTGCCGGCGTTTTAGAAAAGTCTTGGCATGAGAAAATTGGGGACATATTACTCTCGCTGTTGCCCGCCGGTTCAATTTCCGGCGCACCGAAAAGAAAAACCGTTGAAATTATCAACGCTGTTGAAGGTTACAAACGGGGATTTTTTACCGGGGTATTTGGCTACTTTGATGGTCACAAGTTAGACAGCGGGGTAATGATTCGCTTTATAGAAAGAAATGACGACAAATTGATTTATAAAAGTGGTGGTGGCATTACCATTGATAGCAACGTCATCCATGAATATGAAGAAATGTTAGAAAAGGTTTATATTCCAACTACTTAATCGAATAGGCGTACAAACTTTAGTTTGTATGGCCAAATATTCCTTTCCCCTCTCCCCTTACTCCTCATCTTTAGATTCGTTGGGCTCTCTAGGTATTTTCTCATAAACTTGTACCCCCACCTCAAGTAACTCGAACCCCCCCTTGATACGTGGGCCCATCTTCCCCGTAATGGAAGCCACCCACATCGGATATTCCTCATTCGCTTGTATTAATTTATTCCAAATCCTAGGGCGCACATTCATCTGTACTATCTGCCCGTCAGCATTGATACAAATCCGTTGCCAATCACGCTTGGTCGTTTCCACCCAATTGGGCAGTTCACTTATCTTAATACTGACCTCAAGCCTTCCTTGCGTATTTGGCATCCTGATAGTGGTTCTTTTTGGCATGGGTGGTGGCCTTTGTGGCCTTGCCAGCGCACTTTGTGGGATAAACTCATGCCTTTGCCTTGGCCCAGAACCAAAGCTTGGGTATCTTCCAGTAGTCGTTTGAGCTTTCGGTTCACTTTGAGGTGGAGTCAGAACGGTTCTTCCAGTAGTCGTTTGAGCTTTCGGTTCACTTTGAGGTTGAGTCAGAACGGTCTTTTTCCCTAATCCAAGTGGGCTATTTTGGCGTTTTTCAAAAGCCGTTTGATACTCGTTTTGAGGTTGACTTATCTGTGGCTTTTTCTTTAATCCCAACGTCAGCTTAGAACGTTTTTCGAGAATCGTTTGAGACTGTTCCTCATTTTGCGAGTGACTGTCTGCCAATTTTTTCCTTAATCCCAATGTCAGCGTGGATCGTTTGTCAGTGCCCATATATTCTCCTTTAAATTCAATAGGTTTATGAATTAACCTTGGCAACCACCAAAGTCTCAAAAGTCATCGCCTGAAGATCGCCAAGTACATAAGTTGCCGGTGCATAAGCATCACCGACAGTGCCAGGATTACACAAAACCGTTTCGGTCCCCTTAATATTTGTTATGCGTTCAACGAAGGGGAAATGCGTATGTCCGTAACACACTAAATCATAATCACCGGTAACAGCCATCGCCTCTGCGTAATGGGGATAGTGGACTATGAAAATCCGCCGTCCGTCCAAAGTAAACATGGCATCTTGACCATAATAATGAATCACGCTATCCGGCGCATGGGATAACTTTGACAGCGCGTAAAGATCACCAGTGTTATTGCCATGAATAGCATGTATTGGCAAACCATAATGTTGCACTTCTTTTAGCGTACTCGGTGCCACGATATCGCCACAATGCAAAACCGCCTCCGCCCCGCGCTGTTTAGCCTCCCCCACCGCTGCACACAGCAACGGAATATTATCGTGACTGTCAGAAACAATACAAATTTTCATTTTTTCTTAGAGCCTCCCAAAAAATAAAATAAATAAATATACCCACAACACACCCCTAACCCTGGGGTGTTAAATTTCACCCTTTTCTTGTCTGAATCAGGATTTACAGAATTTGTAACTGCTCAGCCCTGAAAGGGCGCTTTATTAAAGCCTAGGGCAACGCCCTAGGAACAATCATAAACACCTGCACCTGGGGCGTTGCCCCAGGCTGTAATAATTCGCCCCGTTGGGGCTCTAGCCCCTTTGGTGCGACGTTAATATAGCCAGTGTAACTACCTGGAACTATCGTGCGTGCCATTAATGCAAGGGGGTGATTTTTTTTGAAGTCCCTTATCCCACCATATTTCCAATCCCTGCGCGTTGAGTTCCACATCACTTGCCAATAAATTCCTACAAGTTTGTGTGGGTAAAGTACAACCCAGTTGTTGTAACTCATCCAAAAACGCACTCATAATGCCTTTATATAATAACGTATGGCGCTCTTCGCCGCTGTTGGCAACCGATTCCATTAAAGCCACTTGTTTATCTATGGAATCATGTAGCTTATCAGCCAGCCTAACAATATCAGTCACCTCTCCATAATGAGTCAAATACATTTTGTCAGGATCATAAGAGAGTAAACGGTTTATTGAATGATGCATAGCCAACGGATCAAATTGCACCGGCGTTGTGCCGGCAAAAATAAAACGCCCGCGAGGCAAGTCAAATTCTTTATAGGAAATTCCAAACGTATCCCCAGTAAAAAAACTTTTGGCGCGTTCATCAAAAATACAAAAATGATGTCTCGCATGTCCCGGCGTATCTAAAAATAATAACGAGCGGCCTTGAAAATCAATCACCTGTTCATCGTCTGCGTTAATCACTCGCTCTGCGGCGACAGGCACAACCTCACCGTAATAGGTTTGAAAAACTTCCTCACCATAGACAGCAGTGGCACCGGCAACCAGTTTGCTAGGATTTATCATATAGCGTGCGCCGCGTGGATGTGCCACCAAACGGGCATTAGGCAAAACTTGCATCAATTTACCCGCCCCGCCGGCATGATCTAAATGGACATGCGTTACAATCACATAATCAACATTTTCAACGGGAATATTTTTTTGGCGTAACACATCCAACAAGCGTGGTGCTTCATTCGTTGTGCCCACATCAATATAAGCAGCGTGATTATTCTCAATCAACAAATGACTAGCTGCGAAACGAGGGCGCATAAAACCGGTATCTATGGTGGTGATACCAAAAGAGTGATCTTGGAAAATAGTGTTATTCATAATCATTTTATCCATGTACCGGACAAAAAAATTGTGATGCTATCGCTGGTTTTGGCGATAGTATCACTTTGGCAAATTTTGTGATGCTATCGCTGGTTTTGGCGATAGTATCACTTTGGCAAATTTTGTGATGCTATCGCTGGTTTTGGCGATAGTATCACTTTGGCAAAGGTTTTGGCGATAGTATCACTTTGGCAAATTTTGTGATGCTATCGCTGGTTTTGGCGATAGTATCACTTTGGCAAAGGTTTTGGCGATAGTATCACTTTGGCAAAGGTTTTGGCGATAGTATCACTTTTGCGGATTAAATAATCCCAAGACTTAAAAAGGCAGCGATAACCAACAGGGTGGTTTTTTTTGAGTGATACTATCGCAAAAACCAGCGATAGCATCACGACTTGAACACTTTTTGGTCCTGTACAAAGTAATTTTATATTATACTGATATAGTTGCTCAGAAAAATTTTGTGCCAAACCTTCAAGGTTTGGCAAACCTTGAAGGTTTTTTCTGGATTTGGTGCCAAACCTTCAAGGTTTCGCAACGCTTTACGGTTTTTTCAGACGTATATTGGCACCAAAGCCTTTTTAAGGGGATATATTGGCGGACTATCTGAGAATTTTTAACAATATAACGACAAGGATTGCTTATAAAAAAGGATAAGAGCATGACATACGTTTAGTTCAAACTCACCACCACCCCGAGTTCACAGCCAAACTGTGATAAAAATAGACGTTTAAGGATTTTTGATTAAACTCGATCAATCCATTCTAGGTTTTGATATAATCCTTTATTATAAATAATCCTTGTAGTTGTTATAGACAGATGAAAGGACTTGCCAGTAAAAATGTCAGAAGCCTTTTTAAGAAAATCTATTGGCGGACTATCTGAGGAT
>QNER01000696.1 GCA_003646175.1 Candidatus Parabeggiatoa sp. nov. 1 | reverse complement strand
TGGCTATCTGGTTGTCGTTGAATTACTCGGCGTAGATGCCGGTTCCTATTGGTCCCAAATGCAAGATAAAACCGATTTGGTAGACGACATTCTCAATGGTGTCCTCAAAAGCATTGTGTTTGGTATCGTCGTCACATGGATAGCCGTCTTTGAAGGCTATGACTGCACCCCGACTTCCGAAGGTGTCAGCCGGGCTACTACGCGAACCGTCGTGCATGCCTCATTGGCAACGTTAGGCCTAGACTTTATACTGACGACTTTGATGTTTAGTGACGTTTAGGGGAAAGGGGATCGCTCCAAGGGGAAAGGGGCTATAGACTTTCAGAAAAAGGAGTCCAAACTTTAGTTTGGCAAGCCCAAGCTAAAGCTTGGACTCCGGCCAAAATTATTTATCGAACACGAAAAATTGGTAGTCCTGAAATCGTGATTTTTATTTGAGGAGTCAGTTATGATTGATTGGCACAATTTGTTTGGATGGACTTTGACGGATTATTTTAGAAATTCCAATTATCGCGTGGATTTTGAGAAATATTTATCAATCAAACCACAACGGCTTGATGTGGTTATCGTTAAAAAATCTGACGGCCAACCGATTCAAGAATTGCCAGATGGTTTAGAGGATTTGTCTGAGCATAACTTATTGAGTTACAAATCGTTACAAGAACCCATGGACACACTAGCGATATTGGAATTGTTCGGGCATTACATCAACTACCGGAAACTCCTCGATATCTACAAGTGGCAAGACTTACCTCTTGATGCGTTTCGGTTATTTGCGATAGCCACTCGTTATCCGCAAAAATTAAATCGGGAACTGAAAAACAATTCCCAAAAGCTGACCGAAATTAAACAAGGGGTGTATGATACGAAGTATGGAAATCAGCTTGTGCGTGTGATTGTTCTGAGCCAACTTCCGCCGGAGAAAAAAAATGCGGTTTTGCATTTATTCAGTGGAAATCCGAAGGGTTTCCAATTTGGTCAAGAAAATTATCAATGGCGTTACCCACCTGCCATTGCCACGCTCCGTTCCTTGTTTAAATTGTATCTAACAGAGGGGGTTAATATGGATCCAAACTATGAGGGTTTTTTACAAGAATGCATCAGAGACACTCTGGCAATATTTCCAGTGGAAGAAAGATTAAAAGGGCTTCCTCCTAAAGAGGTGCTTGAACAGTTTTCCGTGGAAGATCGCCTGATGGGGCTACCACCTGAAGCACTCGAAAAACAATTAGCCAAACTCAGGCAGAAATCGCCTTAAGAAAGGGGAGCGGTTCAAGGGGAAAGGGGAAGACAGCCTATTCCCCATTCCCCATTGTCTATTCTATAGACGCTGCTGAATATTTTGGTAGTCCTAAACCTTCAAGGTTTCCAAAACCTTGAAGGTTTTTAACTAGCCCTGAAAGGGCGCTTTATTAAAGCCCAGGGCAGCGCCCTGGGAACTTGCTTCACGGATAACATCCCTTCTCAGGGATGCTATCCGTCACGACTTGTGTTCTTTGACCAAATTTTATCCTTCAATTGGCGATACGCCTTGGCAATAAAAAAGTCAATATAAACAAGAAAGTAGCTGCCAAAACCACCGAAGGGCCCGTGGGCGTGTCCCAGTGCCAAGACATGTATAAGCCCATCGCTACAGCAATACCGCCTATCAAACTCGCAAATACCGCCATTTGTTCCGGACTGCGGGCAAAACTACGGGCGGTGGCTGCTGGAATAATTAGCATAGAAGTTATCAATAAAATGCCGACAATTTTCATCGCGACGGCAATCACTAACGCAACCATCAACATAAATAATAAACGCACCCAAGCCACCGGTACGCCTTCAACTTGCGCTAATTCTTCATGGACAGTGGCCGACAACAAGGATTGCCATAAAAAAACGAGGCTTAACAAAACCAGTCCCCCGCCACCATAAATCCAATATAAATCGGTGCGTGTCACTGCCAACAAATCGCCAAATAAGTAGGCATATAAATCAATCCGTAAACCTTCCCCTTGCAAAAAGGCAATTGCCACCAGTCCTAAAGATAAGGCACTATGCGCCAAAATCCCCAACAAAGTATCAGTCGCCAGACGTTTTTGTGATTGCAATATCACTAATAACAAAGCTATCGCAATACAGACACCAAGAGTAGTGAGCATCAACAAGCTGCCAAGCGTCAATGTCATATTAGGAATCAATTTTAAGTTAAACAAAAATCCCAGCGCGACACCTAATAATGCCGAATGTGCCAGCGTGTCGCCAAAGTAGGCCATGCGTCGCCACACAATAAAGCAACCCAAAGGCCCGGCAATCACCGCCACGCCTAATCCACCTAATAAAGCACGCCATAAAAAATCATCTATTTCTATAATAAACATAATCTAATTAACATATTTTTCATTTTTATTTTTGGTTGAACGGGGTTTGCAACTGGGGTGTGTCTGTGAGGTGAATTTTAGTTACTCGCAAATAAAGAATAAATGTAACTACTCAGCCCCAACGGGGCTCCTTATTATAGCCTGGGGCAACGCCCCAGGTGCCGGTGTTTATGATGTGAAAGCCCTTTATGGGCGAAAAAAATGGCCCCTTCACCCAGGGCGCAGCCCTGGGCTTTAATAAAGCGCCCTTTCAGGGCTGAGTAGTTACGAATAAATATAGGGCCGTCATTCTAAGAGAACCAAACTCTATTACTCGATGTTCAAGTTTTTTGCTTTGGGTTGTATTGTCCCTATTAACCAGATATAGCGTTTCCCGATTGCATGAAATACAAAAATAGATAAAATTATATAATTTTAAAGGGGTTTTAAAGCCCCAAAGGGGCGAAATTAATATAGCCAGGGGCAACGCCCCTGGAACTCAAATTGTACTTTACGCAATCGGTAAATGCTATAATGACACTGGCTAGATTAACGTCGCCCCTTAGGTGCGAAAGCCCCTTAGGTGCATATTATTATAGCCAGTGTAACTACCCTGGAACTCTATCCACTTTTCCCCTTTCCCCTGGAACCGATCCCCTTTTTCAATGTGATGATGGGCATAAATGGCTAAATCCTGCGCAGCCCTTGCACCAAATAATTTTAAATAGGCAGGATGCCTAGTCACTATCTCAGGATGTCCAGAGCAACACACTTTTTTATTTAAACACACCACCAAATCCGTCGCTGCCATCACTAAATGTAAATCGTGTGACACCATTAAAATGCCACAATTGTGCTGTTTGCGAATTTTAGCAATCAACTCATATAACTCATATTGTCCAGTAATATCAACACCTTGTATCGGTTCATCTAGCACCAGCAAATCTGGCTCACGCAACAAAGCGCGTGCTAATAACACCCGCTGCATTTCACCACCTGAAATGCTTTGTAGCGGACGATATAACACCTCAGCCGCTCCCACTTCTTCAAGCACACGCTCGATAACGGCCATTTTCTTAAAACCACCCAAGGTGAGAAACCGCGCCACCGTCAATGGTAACACCGGATCAACGCTCAAACGTTGCGGCATATAACTTAAGCGTATGCCCGCTTGTCGATATACACTGCCAGCATTTGGGGTTAATAAGCCTAACACCACCCGCACTAACGTTGATTTACCGGCCCCATTAGGCCCAATTAACGTAATAATCTCACCGCGCCGCACATTTAGCGACACCTCTTGCAACGCGACATGCTGTTGAAATTGTACCAACACGTCACGGACTTGTACTAAAGCATTATCCTGATTCATTTTTTTTTCATCAATGTTCACGTTTTATTCGCATTGTTCCTAATGACACTTATAGACGTTCAAAAAAATATTTAGGGCAAAACCTTCAAGGTTTCCAAAACCTTGAAGGTTTATAACTGGGGATCCTGATGCTATCGTGCGTGCCAGTAATTCGTAAAATGGGAATGCGCCCGGTTGCAGTTTATCCGCGGCTTTAATCTAATCCTTGTCGTTATTGGCTATTGGAAATTCCACAATAAAAGTGGCTCCCTGCCCTAATTCACTTTCGCACCACACTTTGCCATTCATCGCGTTAACTAATTTTTTGACAATAAATAACCCTAAGCCCGTTGAAAGCTCGCTACCGGTGGGTTTTGCCGTTAAGCGGGTGATCTTTCCAAATAATTTTTGTTGATCAGATTCACTCAGCCCCGGCCCTTCATCTTGTATTTCACAGCGCACACTGTTGTCACCTCGGGTCAGTCAAGTACACTTCGTACCTGCAACTGTCCTCCCATCATTTTTACCAGCTTTTGGCTAATGGACAACCCTAATCCAGTACCTTCTATGTTGCGATTATGTTTACCGACTTGTTGAAAGGGTAAGAAAATCACTTCCAAATCTTCTGCCGCTATACCTTCGCCGGAATCTTCTACTTCAAAGCGAATCGTACCTTGATTTCCTTTTTGATAAGGAGGTTGGTAAGTACTGAACCATAAATTTTCAGGTATTTTGAAATAGGGCTTGCGCGGGGGATTGCCCCTACGAACCGTCATGTAGGGGCAATCCTTTATGGTTGCCCTTCTGAGTCAAAATATCTGTTTATTTGTGCTTCAGTACTTAACAATGGTATTAGCACTTTGTTCAATGGCACTGGAAAATTTGCGTAGCTGTTCTTCAGACTGCTTGCGTTCAGTAATTTCTGGTTCTAATTCGGTTTTCCCGCTTTTTAGCAATGCCAAGGAGTGTATCGAGATGTCGAACTCATTTCAAAAATAACTACAAGGATTGTTTATAAAAAAGGATTGGTTGGTGAGTGTGTCAAAATATCAAGCACCTTCCCGTCAATAAATGTTGTCGGCGCGAGTTTGGGAGTTCAATTCTGGCACCTTTTAATCCTTTTTTATAAACAATCCTTGTAGTTGGTTTTTAATCGTCAGAGCGGGAAAATAGCCATGCGCCCCTTGACAATATCAAT
>QNER01000695.1 GCA_003646175.1 Candidatus Parabeggiatoa sp. nov. 1 | reverse complement strand
TCGTTGTACTAAATTCGTTTATCCGCGTAATTCGTTGTACTGTACTAATTTGAAACCTTTCAAATTTGAGGCTGGCCCTGTTTCGCTCTATTCTTATTGACTCGGTGCCGAAAAGTTTGCTCCTAGTTCAAACCTTCGCCGTGTTTTTTTTAAACGGCAACCTCGCTGGCATTGACTTCTCTTTCCAACTTTCTCTCAAAAAGCCCTTTTGATTGAGGGCCATGTTGTCATTTGAAACCTTTCAAATTTGAGGCTGGCCTCCTTTCGCTCCATTATTATTGGCGGGTGTGTCCCACTTGTCCTACTTAAGTTTTTATCGATAGGGCCATCAATCAAATCATCACATTATGGCCCTCAAAAAAACCGCCACTTCGACAAAACCTTGGTTTTTTGATGAAAGCTGACCAAATCAATTCTCCAACCGGGCCTTCAAAAGAAACCTTAAGGTTTGAGCGGCAAGACTTTGTTATCGATAGTAGGACAACTGGGACACCAACTGGGACAAAACCGAAGCCTCATCAAAGCGAGTACCATCACACACACCTTGGTGGTGTGTCACTGAAAAAGCAAAATGCCTTGGGCTAGAGCTTAAGGTGTACGAGTTTTTTCATTAACCCGGTTTTTTGAGTTTTTATTATGTTCTACCAATGGCCACATTGAGTTAGTTACGCCTGCCAATAAACCGACATTAAACACAACAATCGAGCCAACAATCCCCATATGTATTAAGAAAACACTACTAATGGTGACGAGTCCGGGCACTATCGTCGTTACCAAACCAGTGTTCAAATTGGTGTTCAAATCAGACGCAATATCAAACACTTGACAAAGATGCTTTAAACTCTCATCCATCAAGATGATTTGAGCCGTGTCCGTCGCAATCGTTGAAGCACCTTTTAAGGAAATAGAAACATGCGCCTTTTTCAAAGCAATAGAATCATTGATGCCATCACCGACGAAACAAACCACTTTCCCAGCATCAATGAGTTGTTCGATAAGGTTCGCCTTGTTTTCCGGTAAGGTATCTGCAAAGTAATTGTCTATACCAAGTTCTTTAGCTAATCGTTGAGTGGGTTTTTCATGATCCCCTGAGATAATGTATGTGGACAGATTACGCTGATGTAAATTCTTGATAATGCTTTTTGCTTCGGGACGAATCGTCGCATGTAACTCAATGGCACCAGCCAGTTGATTATTAATGGCAACCATAACGAGTGAATGGCCAGAATCATGGCAATCTGACATCATATTCTTTATTTCTTCCAGGATCACAATTTCTTCCATTTCCATAAAGCGAACACTGCCCACCCGAATAAGTTGGTTTTCTATACTCACTTTGATACCGTAGCCTATGTCATATTTAGCTTCATCAATGTCAGGCAAACTTAACTCGCGCTCATTAGCCGCTTGAATAATCGCTTTAGCAACGGGGTGTGCCTGTTTGTATTCAGCCGCAGCAGCATACATTAACAACTCGTTTTCCTCTATATCTGGCAGTGTATAGATTTTCCCAACATGGGGCTGTTCCTGGGTTAGGGTACCTGTTTTATCGAAAACAACAGTATCCACTTTGCTTAACAATTCTAAGGCACGCCCATCTTTAATGAGAATGCTCTGTTCAGAGGCAATCTTAAGGAAATTCAGCACACTGAGGGGCGATGTTATCCTGACATTGTCTCCCATACAGGAACCGAGAACAGCTAATGCGCCAGAAACCCCAGCAACAGGTAGTGCTAAACCACTCACAACGATCGTTGGTAAGGCCGATTTGTCAGCTATTTCTTGTCCCCTGGATTGGATAGCCGTTTTGAATTCGATGGTAGAGATTAATATGTCACCGATTTTAGCGGCCACAGTGTCCTTTCCCGCTTGCTCAACTTGGATGTTAATTCTACCAGATAACACGACAGTTGACGCAAATACCTTATCACCGACTCCTTTTTCTGCGGGTTGGGATTCGCCGGTTAAAGTATGTTGGTCTATTGAGGCAATACCATCGGTAATAATACCATCTATAGGAATAGCTTCGCCGGCATTAACCACAATAATGTCACCGACTTTCAATGCGTCAAATGGCATTTCGATCTCAACATCATCTTTTAACACCCAAACAAAATTAGGTTGCTCTCCAAAGATGCTGATGAGACTTTTCACAGACTGATCTTCCGTTTTAAGTAACAATTTTTGGCTTATAGCATAGAGCCAATACGCCACCGCAGCAATAAAGTAATGACCGGTCAAGAAAATGGCCGGTAAAGCAATGGAATCAATAACGGCTATATCTACTTGGCGTTTTTTAAAAAGCGAGCGATAACCTTTTTGCCAAATGGGGCGGGTAATATAGGCCATGCCCGCTATACTGGCAATGATTAGGGGTGGATAAACCAAAGCACCCACCGTGCTTAAACCCAGTGAGACTGATGAGATGATAAAATCTTGATTGGCAGTTTTCTTGATATCGTCGGTCCTGTTTTCATCTTTTACAACCGGTAAATTATCTTCAGCCGGTTGATTATGTAAATCAGAGGAAGGCGTTATTTTCTCTTTTGTGAGAATAACTTCTTTTTCCTCAGTTGATAAGGACGAAGATACTTTTGTCTCTTTTAAACTTTTATATAATTTGACGCCAGTGTATACTAAGGCACCGCCAGCAATTAAAAGGTTTATCATCTGAGTTTACCTATTAGACTTGTCCCTAAATAAACGTAATCCAGTGAAAATACTAAATAGTGCCTGAACTTCAATATCAAATCGCACCTTCAAGACGATAAAAACCTGCCAGGTATTCAAGACCTGGCAGGTGAACAAAGGGGTTTTCGTTCAGTCACATAAATTGCGAAAACTTAGTACAACGACATTTTTTCAGAAAAATAATTTCTTTGCGGCATCATCATTACCGACACTGATGCTGTATTATTTTCAAAGCAACGACAAGCAAACAACAACACGACGACTATGACAACGTCATAGTTCGCCTGTTTAGGAAATATAATCCATCATTGCTGGTCACTAAAAATTTTCGTCGCGTAGCTATCAAACCACCTGTCAGGCAGTAAATACTTTAATAAATACAGTTTTTTCGCTCGCCAGCCAATCAAATACCGAATTTTGGGCTTTCGACTGGTCAAGGCATGTATGACAACCTGCACTACTTTGTCAACCGGCATTCCCACACGATAAAAATATTCCTTATCACTTCTGGCTTGTTTCACGACTTCTGGCCATGAAGGATAATAGAGATTAAGTTTCTCAGAGGAAACATGGTCTGGAAGTGCTTCAAATGCTTGTAGCGCTTTGTCCCATAGCGGGGTAGCCACCGGACCCGGCTCAATGATGGAGACTTGAATTCCCCACGGGGCCAACTCTAATCGTAACGCATCTGACATCGCTTCAACGGCGTATTTTGCAGCACAACTCGCACCAATGCTTTCAAATACACAACGACCATTGATTGAACTGAAATTAACTATTCGTCCTCTTGATTGTCGCAAAAGTGGCAAAAATGCTTTTACAACAGCTAAAGTGCCCAAATAATCGACTTCTATTTCTTGTCGAGCAAAATTTAATGGCAAAATCTCAAGAGGGCCATGGTGTTCGCAGGTGGCATTATTCACTACACCGAGTAATTCCGTATCATCTTGCGCCAGTTTTTCTACAATTTGAGCGTGCGATGATTTAATACTATCTGAGTCAGTGACATCAAGCAGAATAGGCACTAAATGGTCACCGATATCGCGTCTGAGTAATTCACCTTTTGCTAAATCTCGTACACCTGCGAAAACGAAAAAGCCTTGTTGGCATAGTGTTTTCGCGCAAGCGGCACCAATTCCAGACGAAGACGCGGTAATTAGCACTGCTTCTTTTTGTGTGTTATCTTGAGGGTTGTGGGAAAAAAACATAAGATAAACCTTACCGATGAAAATAGACGAAAAATAATTTCCAAAATGTTGAATCAAACCTGACGAATCAAACCTGACAGGTTTCTAAAACCTGTCAGGTTTAGTGGTATCGCTATTTAACAATAGTAAGGGCTAGAAGACGAGGGTCCTGCTGAGCCTGTGCAACAAGACTGTCATTTGGAAAATCAACCTGAATAAGTTTCTCACGGATTTCAGAAAATCCAAGTTTTTCCAAAAATTGACGATAAGAAGGTGATACTTCAACAAACATGGAATATTGAGTATACACCCCTCCCTTTTTAAGAAGTTGATAGGCCTGTTTGACAAAATCCAAGTGCCAATTGTCGAGATCACTTTTACTCAGAGGCATAGGGTCGAACAAAATCCCATCAAAACTGTCTAAGGGAAGAGAAATGACAACATCTTCCCAAAATCCAAAAATCGGTTTTACTTGATGTTTTGCCGTTTTGGCAAATTGTTCAAGATTTCTAAATACATCAACATGGGCTTCTATGATGACATGTTCTTCAATATCATACTCTTGTATGATATTGGCAGAAATTCCCATGCCAAATCCAATCTCAAGTATTCTTCCACCATTTGAAGTAGCAATTTTGGCCAACTCCCTCATGTAGGGTTCCTCAAACTTCGCCATAATTGGCAACCCGCCTATCTCCAATTCATTATTGATGAAGTTAGCTGGTAGGTGTTGCCAATCTTCACGAGATTTAGGATAGTTCGTATCAAAAGGCGAATCAGGAGGAAGCTCTGATTTTACTTGAGCCTCAAGTTCAGCCTCTGTTAGTATTTCTTGGTTCATGTTTCTCCTGTCTTGCTTGGACATGCAAGTAGTGGTGATTGCGAAATGACATCAATGTGAAAAACTCCGTATTTTCTCGACGCTCGTAGGACATGGCATAATGGCACGGACGAAAGGAATTAAGTACAGGGCCGTCTGGTGTTTGCAACCCCGTCCGTAACGTTTTAGGACTTT
>QNER01000694.1 GCA_003646175.1 Candidatus Parabeggiatoa sp. nov. 1 | reverse complement strand
TGTATATAATAAGGGATTTAATTTGTTCATTCTCTTATCTAAGCGAAAAAATCCTTTTTTATATACAATCCTTGTAGTTACATAACTCCTTTTTCATATACAATCCTTGTAGTTACAGATTTCAAATTAATGTCTGGCCCTCAAACGCGTAATACCATGCACAAGGATTGTATAAACGGGGTTTGTCGAAACGAAAACCGCGCTGTTGCGGTATCCCTTACTTCCCAAAAGTGATCTTGTCGATATCCACGCCAAAACTACAATCGTCGGCGCAATTTTTAGGAACATGAATACATGTCTTGAGAAGCCCGTTGGAGTCGAGTCTAAAATAGATTGAGTGACTGGCACGATCCTTTGTGAGTACTTCTTTTGCACATTGTTCATACAGTTGCTCAATCAGCAAAACGTCGTGACCGTCTTGATGAGTGCCAACATCGGCACCCTCTTCGACCCAAGTGTCTCTTGTTGAGGCTCTAAAAGAAGACTCGTATTCTCGTTTGGTCACGATATCATCCTTAACCGTGAAACGAGTGGCATATCTGAACCCAACCCAAGATTGGAAAGAACGTGAATAGGAGTACTCACCGTTATTCGCCTTTTTGAGGGCTTTCCAAGTTTTTTGGCTTTGATGCAGGGTGTTTAACGCCTCTGACTCTTTTGGATTTTCTCCAGCAGTCAAATTTTGGTAGGAGCAAACCACGACTGTCAGCGCGAGTGCTGCAGTAAATCGAACCTGTAATTTCGTCTTAATCAATTTGTCTTCTCCTTAAGTCGTCGATAGCACTGGGGTAAATGGGATTGCTTGGACTGGATGGGGTTTGCAACTCGGGTGTTAAATCTACCAGAAAATGGTAGATATTTTTTTCACCTTAAAAATGAGTACAACGAATTTAAAAACACACAACAAATAGTCGTCGGTAAAAACAAGCTATACTAAGCACCGCCATTCTTAAGCTTTCTTGTCATTTCTTAAGAGGAGAAATCTTAAACTCCTTGAACAAAAGATTTATCCGTCAGTCGAAATGACTTTCAGCACAAAATTTTATGACGGTGCAAAGTATATTCGTTGTGATCTGTTCCTATTCGTTGTACTCATGGCGACGAGATAATCGGGCAAAAATATTGATAACTATTGATATTGGCTGGGCATTATCTAAAAAATTTTAGCTTTTTTTATTTATTATAGTAAAATTGCTTGAGGTGGTTAGCCTCAGTAGTTGAGAATGGCCCCTTCAAGGCGAGCAATCGCCGACGAAGAACCGGCCCACTAATGGTGAACAATCGCCGACGACGAACCGGCCCACCAAAGGCGAACAATCGCCAATAAACCGGCCCACTAAAGGTGAACAATCGCCGACGACGAACTGGCCCACCAAAGGCGAACAATCGTCAAGAAACCGGCCCACTAAAGGTGAACAATCGCCGACGACGAACTGGCCCACTAAAGGCAATCTATTGCCGATGACGAATTGGCCCACTAAAGGCAAGCAATTATTTTTAGCATCATTCTCAACTACTGAGTTTATACGGCACGCGGTTACAATTTGAACTTTTCTGTCATTTATCGCTCCGCGAGAAATCTATTGGAGTTCTGTAAGATTCCTCACATCAAAGGAATGACAAAAGTGCAAGTTGTGCCCGTGTAAAGTCTAGTACAACTAATCTCATTCATTCCCTTTGAGCGGTATTTTTTGAGATTGACAGGGGAATTAATGATTAAAACTATGAAATTCAATGAGTTATATTAATACCTCTACTTGGGAAGTTTTCTGGGTGAAGACAAATTCGTTTATTTCTGAGATTAGTTGTACTTACTGAGGCGTTTTTTTCAACTGATAGGTGATAAGCCCCGGTTTGATAACCGCTTGATCTACTTCTTATGTTTCCGCATCAATCAGAAATCATCGCATTCTATTCGCTCGGTTAATGACTTGAAAAAATTGGCTAAAAAATCGGTTGCCAGAATTTGAGCCGTATTGCGCTTATTAGTCAGTATTTGGGCCTTCATGACTAAATCAACCTGATGGTTTTTTCAATTGAGAAATTTTTGGCTGTCCTTTTCAAACACTTTATGGGCCATCACATTTTTTCGTCCAATGGCCTCGGCCGCACAATGTTCCTCGGTCACGGGTAAGTTATGGTGTTGCAAGTTTACCCAGATTGAAATCATCCGACTACCCAAGTGTGAACCGTTAACCGCATTTCGATTATCACACGCAAAACGATACCACCATTTCAGTCAAGTAGGCGTACCTATACTGCACACGGCTTAGATTTGGACTTTTATCTTTCAAAAATTCGTGCATCATTCCCTTGTAACCTGTGAAGAAAAAAGTCTAAATTTCACCCGTTCAGAGTATAAATTTGGACTCCAGCACTGCCAAGATAAATCTTGGACTCCAGCACTGCCAAGATAAATCTTGGACTCCAGTACTGCCAAGATAAATCTTGGACTCCAGCACTGATAAATTTTCGGCAATAATGGAAATCACTTGTGCATAACCATGAGACAACTGATTAAAATCAAAATGCGCTTGCTCAGGTAGTTGATATATAACTTATTGAAGAGTCGAACTCACGTTATTAACGTGAGTTCGATTTTAAATCTCAAGGAGTTATAAAATTAGTCGTTAGATCAATTGTTTATTTATAATGATTTAATTATCAATCAGTTAAAAACGAAACCCATAAGTTGTACTTACTTCTTCCAGTTGATGGCCCACAAATATTCGGTTTTAACTCACAAATGCTAAGGGTTTAATCTAAAAAATGTCTTTTTTATCAAGTAATTGTCATAAAATAATTGATTAAGAGATGAAGGTGATAACTTATTGAAAAGTCGAACTCACGTTATTACAATTAACGGTGCGTCACAAAACCGATACTCGTCATGCCCATCAGCCTTAAACGGGCGCGTATGATGACAGATTGAAATAGCATGTCAATAGGTCAGAGCCTACGGAACGACATTTTTTTGACCGACGGAGATAAAGGCGTGGTTTCGGGAAAAAGGGGATACTCAAGGTAAATAAGATATTATTTATTTTCAGGCACTTAGGTGTAATAAACGGCATATTCATCATAAGACAGTCGCTGACTATTTAAATAAATTATGGCCGTCTAAAAAACGTTCAAGGCCAACCTTGAACTCCAACGCGCACGATGATTGGCAAACGATTAATTAAAACCGGCACGAATTAGTAGTTAGTCCGCTTTAGCGGACTTTAGCTTATTGCTAAGAAATTGATTTCAAGGCATTATCTCAAAACGAGGATAAAGGTAGTCCGTTTTAGCGGACTTTAGCTTTGAGCCTTGAAACTTTCTGTTTATTTCAAGGCGACGGGCTTTTGGGTAATTGGTAATTGGTAATTGGTAATTTGCTATTTATTATTTGCCCTCTCGTTCAAGGAACGCTATGAACTCCAACGTGCGCGTTGAAGCGTGGGAAGCAACGCCATGTCTTATTAACAAACACTAACGAGATTGTTATTATAGAAAAGTAAAATATTTGTCAGGTGCCAATGATTTGAAACCTATATTATAACACCTTGAGAAATGAAAAATTGTGCCTATTGTGACACCGAGGAAAATACCATGTTGAATCGTTTTTTAGGAATACTATTCCCAAAAGACCATAAGACCACTTTTCAACCACACTGGTTCCTTCAATTGAATTATACCCTATCACTGATAGGTATTATATTATCGGTATTTTTTATTATTCTGAGTTATTTAAAGGGTTATAGTCTCTTTTTGTATCCACTGTTGGTAATGGCCTTAATAATAACTACGCTTTACCGAGTGGGTTATTATTACGTGTTTATAAAACATGCCGAAAGGGTGGCGAAATTGAACCTTCACCACCTTTAAAGCTCACAAACTGACACTATTTCAATGTGTAATGTTGTAAGTTTCCCACCACAACCACAGCACAAGTGCCAAAACAATCCAGCTAGTGATTGTGGCTAGTCTCCATATAAATCCAACAAGACGTTTAAACTTATCATCAGTCATGTTAAGCTCCTAGTGATTGCTCGCATTTTAAGAAGGGTTGCGAGCGATCCCTCGTTGACGTGGTGATGAATACATCACGCCAACATTCCCTCTTTCGAGCGATGATTTGTCTCGTTCCTTATCGTGCCCAATTCCAACAAAAACGCTCCAGCATCCCGTCCATTTTCTCGCATTTAGGGCCGAGCGTGAAGCAAATCATCCCAAAAATACCCTTTTTAAAATGCATCGCCCTTACAGAGGATTGTGAGCGAAAACATATGAGCTATAGCGTTTGACGAAAAATAATTTCTTTCATAGCCAACAGCACAAGCCGTGATCTCGCACAGCGAATGACTACGTTTGTCATCGATCTACTGTTCCCTAAAGGGGACTCAAGAATTATCTGAATATCTATAGAGCGGACACTAGCTTTAAGCCTTGAAACTTTCGTGATCTCGCACAGCGAACAACGAGGTTGCATCGCAGCGCGATAGCTATTTATTTTAAGGCGACGAGCTTTTTTGGTAATTGCTATACACACAGAGGTCACATAGCGGACACAGAGGAACACAGATAAAAAGTTTTTTAATTCAAAGAGTTATTCGTTATTTTTGTTTCTAAAAAACTCCAAGTTGTTCCCATATTGAGTATAATTTTTTATATTCACTACGTGCCCTCTCGTTCAAGGATCGCTATGAACTCCAAGGTTCAAGGATCGGTATGAACTCCAACGTGCGCGAAGACCTCCGAGGTTTTGAAAACCTCGGATATCTTCAAACTTCTTGATCGTCGTCGCTTCCATAAAGGTTGTTCTTGAGAACCTCGGTGGCAAGTTCAACATCGGCCTTGACATGTTTGTCTACTAGCACGTCAAATTTATCTGATACATCCCCTTTGATTCGCAT
>QNER01000693.1 GCA_003646175.1 Candidatus Parabeggiatoa sp. nov. 1 | reverse complement strand
ATAGATTTCCACCTTTTTCCCATGGCGGCGAGTGATAATGACAGTTTTAACATGATGTGTTGCCGGAAGACTCGAAGCCCACTCAAATGGCACCAAGTTCCCTATAACGATAGCCAGATTGACGTATCCAGCGTTTAGCCGCCCCCGGTATCACGACAGTGGGAGATTTTCGTCCAGCAGATGTAGCGGTCGGCGGCAATGGTTCGCCATGCACCTGTACCTATGATTATCTCATGTTACGTCCGAAGGCCGGAAGTTTAAACAGGCGTATTTGTATCAATATTGGTGGAACTTCTTCCGTGACATTTTGCCCACCCGAAGAATCTGTAGAACTTCCTTCTGGACTTGAACCTGGACTTGGCGTTACCTATATAGACGGGGCTGCAAATAAATGCTTCCTAACTTGGAATATGATAGGGATGGAAAGTTAGGTAATATGGGGAAAATAATAAATGGTGTGTGTTTCCAACTGTGGTAAAAATTATTTCATGTTCCCAACTTCCGAGGCTGTAAAAGAACTAAAACCCATTTTTGATTATTGTTAGGTGAAAGAAAAACTCAGAAAGAAATAAGGTTAGAAAATGGCTAAAAATACAACCACATATTGGAATCCACTGATTCCAGAAACTCAGGATAGATGGGAAAGTATTGATAATACAAATGGCTTGTTGGAGCAACTGACGCTGGCTATAGATGAAGAGTCAGGTGACTATACTCGTTTAACTCGATTTAAGCCCGGTGCGGACACAACGGCTTTTGGCTCTAAAAGTCATGAATATCCAGAAGAAATATTTATAGTAAAAGGCCGGTTATATGATACTGCGTTTAATAGGTGGCTCGAAACCGGAGAATATGCCAGCAGACCACCAGGAGAGGTACACGGTCCATTTAAAACCGATGTTGAATGTATAGTTTTAGAAATGTCCTATCCTAGCCAAGCAAATAAATGAAAACTTACCTATAGTTTTTCAGAAAACTAAACGGATGCTATCCCTTCTTAGGGATAGTATCCGTTAACTTCTTGTGTTCGTGGCTAAAGTTTTTCTAGAAAAACTTTAGGCGCGAATTGTGAATGAATTTTGAGAACGCTTAATATCACAGCTTTCTCTTCATAATCTTCACCGTTTTGACGTTCAGTATAGCAAGGCAAATGTACTCGGACAGCAAAAAGCGTCGCGAAGAACGAGCGACGCTTTTATTAAATTCACGGATAGTATCCCTTTTCGGGATGCTATCCGTCAGGACTTAAATTCACGGATAGTATCCCTTTTCGGGATGCTATCCGTCAGGGCTTTTTTTAGGGATTACTCGCAGGCTTAACACAAAAGTAGGTGTCATCGGTATAGCAGTTGGTATTATTGGTACCATGGTGACTATCATTACTGCTGCATTAGAGCTAGGTTATCATGTTCAATGGGATATACTGGGGATTTCAACAGTTTTGCTTATTTTAGCATTCATGCTCCTGTTCAAACAATTATCTTCACAACCCAAAAATAATGTAAATCCGAATCAGGATCCCCCATCAATAACCAACTTTACCGCCCAACTCGGCAACCCCCAAAACCCCGGCTTATTACCAAAAGAACAACGCCTAGCCCAAATCAAACCCGGGCAAAATCCTTATATCTGCGGTGCTGCGTTGCAGGGTAATTCGGCGGTGTTTTATGGCAGGGGGCGCGAGTTAGGGGGGACTTTATCAGTGCTACGCAATCCAGAAAAACCGGGTGATGTCAGTATATTAGGTGAGCGGCGCATTGGTAAATCCTCTTTACTCAATCAGATTTATCAAGCGTTAGCAGCAGAGCCAAATATCGTTGCTATTTATACAACGATGCCAAATTGGAGCATTGATAGTCAGGCGACTTTTTTTACGCAATTGCATCAAGCGATATGCAATGCGTTGAAAATACAGCCTAACGCCGTTGACAATTATGCCAGTTTTCGGGCAAAAGGCTATCGTTTTGTATTGATGATTGATGAATTTGAAAAGATGACAGGCAATGAATATTTTGATACCCAATTTTTCAGCAACCTGCGAACATTGAGTAATAATGGGGATTATAAAAAAAGAGGCGGTGCAATTAATACCAGAGCCGATGCAACGCAGTCTTGGCTATCATTTTGAGCAAAAAATTTTCAATTATACCGGTTATCATCCCGCCTCTATTCAAATTATCGTGTCGAAGTATTGGATTGTCATCATGGTTTTGCGGTTAACGAGTGCTACAAGGGCATTATCGGTATTTATGGGAACCTCGAAGCCAAGCAGAACGCGAGTTACTGCGAAAAATAACGCAATATTGACAAATATCCGGCAACGGGGGTTAGTTGATGCTGATAATCAGTTATTTGCGCGTTTTTTTGAGCAGGCGTTTGAGCAGGATTAAAAGAAGTACAACGAATTACGTGGATAAACGAATTAAAACATTCCTTACTTGGTGTGTTTTTCATGGTTTGATAATCCATATGTAGTACAACGGATACACGAAATAAACGGATATAGACTTACAGAAAAAGGAGTCCAAACTTTAGTTTGGCAAACCCAAGTTAAAGCTTGGACGGAAGCCTTAATATCATTCTTCCAAACTAAATACTCTAATGGCACTTACTTAAACTTTACACAAATAATAAATCTAAGAAAGCTTCATCCGTTTATTTCGCGTATCCGTTGTACTATAGAATTTAATCAAAGAGCGTTAAACCTAATTCGTTTATCCACGTAATTCGTTGTACTCAACACAGAGAACCAATAGATTAAAACGGTACTAAATAGCGATTATAACCCAACTAGAAAATTAACGACCATGAAAAATGAAATTCTTACCCACATATTACGTCATGCTTGGTTTTGGCTCATTGAATTTTGGATGCGTCCTTTGACGGTGATAGATAGATTTCAATAAGCTAAAAGGTCCGAGTTTTTTGCAGCCTTGGTGGGTGGTGGATTATGGGGTGCATTGATGGGTACAGTGCTTTGGTTAATTAATGGGGATATTCATAGTATTTGGGTGACAGCGTTAGCACTAGCTGTTGCGGGAGCTGTTGCGGGAGTGGAAGAGGCAACAAGAGGGGAAATGTTAGTGGTAGCGGTAGTGGTAGCGTTAGCGTTAGCAGGAGTGGTAGGGTTAGCGGTAGCAGGAGGGGTAACGGCAGTGGTAGCGGGAGCGGTAGCAAGAACGGGAGCGGTAATGTATATATTAATTATATTTACTATCATCCCTATTGAACGCACACCAATATGGGGAATAGTATTAGCATTTTCTTTTGGTGTAAGTATAATCGCTGTATTCTATGATGGATTATGGATAGCAAAAGTAGATCGCAATATAAAAACAACTAAAAAAAACACGTTTTTGTTACCCACCATTCAAATACAACCATGGGCTGCACGAAGTATTCGTTTATCTCGGTAATTGGTTGTACTGACGGGCGGCCCTCAAAACATGTTCTTTCAGCAGGTAATCAAACCCCGCCTTTCCCATGCGTAAGATAAACTCTCCGTAAGTTTGTTGCAAGCCCTCGGCAGTGGCGCGGATATTCCAGTTGTGAGCGGCAAGCTGACTTAACAGATAAGCGCGGTGGCGCTGGGCCTCGGATAAACGATAGGTTTTTAAATATTCTAGGGTGCCGTCTTCCCGAACAATGGCTTCACCGATGTGATTTCCTGAACGTTGCTTAAGCTGAGTCATAAACCGTTGTAATTGAAAGGGCCCAAGTCGGTAAATATTCTGTGATAGCACTTCACGTTCTAAAATAGCCTCTGCCATCACCGCTTGAAATTGGGCCCAATCGGAACGCATTTTTGCCAGTGCTTGACGCATATCAGCCAGAGAAGCCACTTTCTTGTCGTCGATGTAGGTTTCCATGCGATTCGGGTTGGGATAAAGATAACCATAGTAATACATGAGTTCACCGTAAAAATCTTCTATCAGGCTTTGATGTAAGGCACGATAGTCCTCGGGATGGGAAACCACAAAGGCAGAAGCCAGTGCATCGGCGACAAAAACCAGCACCCCAACTTGTTGTTGATGAATCTCAAATACGCGCAACGCATCAGCCAACCCAGCAATCATATCGCCTGAATAGCTTGACTCGGCGCGGCTGCCCAGCCCATAAGCCAGCGTATCGTGCGAATATTCTTCCCAAGCTATATCAGGGCCACCAAAATGGAGGGCTAAAAATCCTTCCATGCTCAAGTGTAAGGGGAGAAAACGTAGTCGGTTAGGTGCTTCCCGGCGTGCCATTCGATGCGCTATCCGCACAGTGACAGGCCCCGCTTTGATTTGCTTACCATCGTAGCGTGTCATTTGACAACCGAAGGCAGCGACGGGCGTGCCATCGTTAGACCAAGAAGCGACCAAAGCATGAGGAATGTACGAGCTGTAGACAGTGCGAGGTTGTTCCAATGGCCTTTTGCCATCTAGGGCAACAACCGTCATATCGTCATCATAGCTGCGGCGCGACAAGCGCAGATCACCGGGGCTGTCACGACGTAGCAGCGGCACCAATCGTACTTGGGAGGGTGCAATTTCTAAACCTTTCAACGCGATACGTTCAAGTGGCGGAATTTGGTGGCTCATAACATTCTCTTATGAAGTACAACTTCTTTCCTGATTTGACGGATTGATTGACGACAAATACAACTTCTTTCCTGATTTGACGGATTTATTGACGACAAGTACAACTTCTTTCCTGATTTGACGAATTTATTGACGACAAGTACAACTTCTTTCCTGATTTGACGGATTTATTGACGACAAGTACAACTTCTTTCCTGATTTGACGAATTTATTGACGACAAGTACAACTTCTTTCCTGATTTGACGAATTTATTGACGACAAGTATAACTTCTTTCCTGATTTGACGAATTTATTGACGACAAGTACAACTTCTTTCCT
>QNER01000692.1 GCA_003646175.1 Candidatus Parabeggiatoa sp. nov. 1 | reverse complement strand
GGATGCCGGTTATGGTACTGACAATCGTCATCGGGAGCGAACTGGTGTCATTTTGGGTGTCGGAGGCGGCCAAAAATTGATTACGCCATTGACATCTCGTTTGCAATATCCTTTATGGGAGCGCGTTTTAAAAAGTAGTGGGATCGGTGATGAAAAAACCCAAAAAATAATTGAAAAAATCAAATTGGGCTATGTTCGCTGGGAGGAAAATTCTTTTCCGGGCATGTTAGGCAACGTGATTGCAGGGCGGATTGCTAATCGTTTAGACTTGGGCGGGATTAATTGTGTGGTGGATGCCGCCTGCGCCGGTTCTTTAGCTGCACTCCAAATGACACTGAGCGAATTAACGGAATACCGTAGCGACATGATGATCACTGGCGGTGTTGATACTGATAATTCGATCTTCATGTATATGAGCTTCAGTAAAACCCCGGCTTTTTCCAAACAACAAAATGTAAAACCTTTTGATGTCGATTCTGATGGTATGCTGATCGGTGAAGGTGTTGGGATGTTAGTCTTGAAACGCCTTGAAGATGCACAACGAGATGCGGATCGCATTTATGCCGTCATTAAAGGCATTGGCACTTCCAGTGATGGTAAATATAAAAGTATTTACGCGCCTCGTTCAAGCAGACAGTCCCTGGCGTTGCGTCGTGCCTACGATGATGCTGGATTTACCCCAGCAAGTGTGGGCTTGATTGAAGCACATGGTACCGGTACTGTTGCAGGCGATCCATCTGAATTTGCCGCCTTAAAGACGACGTTTAGCGAAAATAATCCGAAAAAACAATATATTGCACTAGGTAGCGTCAAATCACAGATTGGCCATACCAAAGCGACTGCCGGTGCCGCAAGTCTTATTAAAACGGCACTGACACTGCATCATAAAGTATTGCCGCCTACTATTAATATTACTCAACCCAATCCTCAATTTGAAATTGAACAATCACCGTTTTATTTGAACACCGAAACCCGCCCTTGGCTTCGCGCTGAAGGTGAGATGCCCAGACGGGCAGGGGTGAGTGCATTTGGATTTGGGGGCACTAATTTTCATGTTGTTTTGGAAGAATATGAAACTGAACATGCCGGTGCTTATCGTTTACATAATACCCCTGCGTCAATCTTGCTGGTAGCAAAAACACCGGTGCAATTGTTAGAACGGTGTGGGGCAGTGCTGACGCAGTTGCAATCCGATAGCGGGGAGGGGCATTTTGCACAACTGATTGATTCTTCACACTCTTTGGAAATACCGATTGCCGCTGCAAGAGTGGGGTTTGTCGTCAAATCGCTTGGTGAAGCGTGTGACTTGTTGCAGATTACCATTGAGTCATTGAAAAAACGCCCATCCGCAGATTTTTTTGAACATCCCAAAGGTATCCACTACCGCAAAAGGGGTTTTGATACCAATGGAAAAGTGGTGGCTCTATTTTCAGGGCAAGGCTCGCAATATTTAGAAATGGGGCGACAAATCGCACTCAATTTCCCTCCATTTCGTCAAGCCTACACCGATATGGACAGTACGTTGCACAAAGAGGGATTGCCACCGATTTCTGACATAGTTTTTCCTTGTCCCGTTTTTGATAAAGAGAAAAAGGCGGCACAAATTGCGGCGTTGCAACAAACCGAAAATGCTCAACCCGCTATCGGCACTTTTAGTATAGGACTTTACAAAATACTCCAACAAGCCGGGTTTAAGTCAGATTTTGTCGCAGGGCATAGTTTTGGCGAACTGACGGCACTGTGGGCTGCGGGCGTTTTGAGTGACGAAGATTACTTTTTCCTAGTCCAAGCCAGAGGGCAAGCGATGGCCTCGCCGACTGATCCCAATTTCGATGCTGGAGCAATGTTAGCAGTTACCGGAGACATTATTACTGTCCAAAATATTGTCGAAAAATTTCCGACTATCGCAATTGCTAATTGGAATTCCAATATTCAAGTCGTTTTGGGTGGTCCCACGCCGGACTTAGAAAAAATCAAACAAGTATTTGAAAAACGAGATTTTTCTACCGTATTATTGCCGGTATCAGCGGCTTTTCACACACCGTTTGTCAAACATGCTCATAAACCTTTTGCACAAGCGTTGAATATGGTTACTTTCAATCGTCCCCAAATATCTGTTTATGCTAATATGACGGCTGCACCTTATCCGAATAATCCAGACGAGATTCGGAAAACGTTAGCATCACATATGCTCAAGCCAGTCGCTTTCAAGCGCAAGATTGAAAATATGTATGCGGCCGGTGCCTATTTCTTTGTTGAATTTGGGCCTAGAAATATTTTGACTCGTCTCGTCAAGAACATCCTTGAGGATAAGCCCCATTTTGCAGTCGCACTGAATCCGAGTAGCAAAAAAGACAGTGATCACCAATTACGCGAAGCCGTTATCAAATTACGGGTTGCCGGCTTGCCTTTACGCAAGCTTGATCCATACCAACGGGAACAAACAGCCTCCGAGACACAAAAAGGCTTGACAGTACGTTTAAACGGTGCCAACTATGTGAGTGAAAAAACGCAGGCTGCTTTTGAAAAAGCGTTGCAAGAGGGGCATCAACTTGAACATGGAAACGATGGACAATTGCCAGTTAAAAACCTTGAAGGTTTTGCCCTAAATCAAGAGGGGCATCAACTTGAACATGGAAACGATGGACAATTGCCAGTTAAAAACCTTCAAGGTTTTGGAAACCTTGAAGGTTTTGCCCTAAATCAAGAGGGGCATCAACTTGAACATGGAAACGGTGAGCAATTGCCAGTTAAAAACCTTCAAGGTTTTGGAAACCTTGAAGGTTTTGCCCTAAATCAAGAGGGGCATCAACTTGAACATGGAAACGATGGACAATTGCCAGTTAAAAACCTTCAAGGTTTTGGAAACCTTGAAGGTTTTGCCCTACCAGTTAAAAACCTTCAAGGTTTTGGAAACCTTGAAGGTTTTGCCCTAAATCAAGAGGGGCACCAACTTGAACATGGAAACGGTGAGCAATTGCCAGTTAAAAACCTTCAAGGTTTTGGAAACCTTGAAGGTTTTGCCCTAGACAATCAAAACGCGACAATCGAAAATCCAAACTCGAAAATAGAAAATCCATCTATGACACAACCACTTGAAAATCGCCAGCGTGTGTTAGAACCAAACCAAACACCATTAAATCCCCTTCAAGGGGAAAGTACGCACATTGTTCATCAGCAATATCTGAAGAATCTGGGGGGATATTCTCAACAGTTTTTTCAACTGATGCAGCAACAGTATGCGCTATTAATCAGTGGCAATTGTACACCTGCCATGTTAGAAAGTTTTGAACGCAGTATGACGTATTTTCATGAGCATCAAGCCCAAATGCAGCGCGTCCATGAGCAATACCTTAAAAATCAAGTGGAATATTCGCAAACTGTTTTGCAATTGATGCCGCTTTCTCAATTGGCTAACGATGAAGCGACAGCGCAAGCACCAATGCCAATGTTATCCAAGGCTTTGGTGGAAAATGCACCAATCGAATCGGCTTTGCCGGTTTCCCCCACGCCAACGGCTAAGGAGTCAGCACCGCCGGCCATTTCCCCTACGCCTCCAACGACGGAGGATTTGGTAGAATCGAAACTGGCAACGCCTGTATCCGAACCTGTTTCAGTACCCGTCAGTGTGCCGGAGCCAGTATCAAGCAATGAGTCGCCGCTTTTGCAAGATGATAGCCCTGTTGCAAAGGACGAATCCGTTGCAACGCCAGCTATCGATTTAGCATCCTTAACTCAATCCATGTTAAACATCGTCAGTGACAAAACCGGTTATCCGGCGGACATGTTAGAAATTGAGATGGACATGGAGGCTGATTTGGGCATTGACTCCATTAAACGGGTAGAAATTCTCGGCGCGATGCAAGAGCAATTTCCAGATTTACCACCGGTCGAACCGGAAGAATTGGCTGAATTGCGTACTTTAGGTGAAATTGTTGAATACATGGGCAGGGCTCAAAAAAAAAAGTAATTGAAACTCAATTAACCTCAAATGAAGCTCAGATGTTTGAGGAAAGGCAAAATATTAATATTCAGCAGCATCAAGTTAAACTTAAACCGCTGCCGGCACCTGATTGTTTAGACTTAACTTGGCCTGTAGATCATGTCTGTTTACTCACAGATGACGGGACTCCCACAACGATTGCGTTAGCCAAAGGGCTTGTTGAGAACAACTGGAAAGTGGTTGTACTCAATTTCCCGACTTCTATCGTTACCAAGCGTTCAGCATTGCCGGCCGGTATCAATCAAGTAGTGCTAACGGATTTAAGCGAGGCGCATTTAAAACCACAATTGGCGACAATTGCGAATAATTATGGGGCAATTGGGGCGTTTATCCATTTGAATCCGTTAAGTCAAGACGTTCAAGACGTTAAGGATAATATACTTGGGCGCGAATCAGAAAAAAGCGTCCTCAAGTCAGTCTTTTTGATTGCAAAACATCTCAAAAAATCACTCAATGAGGCTGCACGTCACGGGCGCAGTTGTTTTATCACCGTTACTCGCTTTGACGGGGAATTGGGTTTAGGACAAAATCAATCCCTTCAGAATCCAGTCAGTGGCGGTTTATTTGGTTTGACTAAAACATTGAACATGGAATGGGAGCGCGTGTTTTGTCGTGCTATTGATTTGAATCCGGAATTGGGGGCGGAAAAAGCTGCCCAATTGATTATTGCTGAACTTCATGATCCTAACTTGTTGATTACTGAAGTGGGATATAATCTGCAACAAGAACGTACCACGCTAGTTGGTGAAACAAATTCCCTCCCATTTTCCCCAGGTTTGGGGGGGAAACATTCTAGCGAATTGAGTTCAGATTCTGTGTTTCTCGTCAGTGGCGGTGGGCGCGGGATTACGGCGCAATGTGTCATCAAGTTAGCAAAGGCATTTCAGTGCAAATTTATTTTGTTGGG
>QNER01000691.1 GCA_003646175.1 Candidatus Parabeggiatoa sp. nov. 1 | reverse complement strand
CTTTGATCTTTGATCTCTCGATGTGTCATTTTTTCGATACCTGGAAAAAGCGACTTAAAAATTTTTTTGCAGGCTATCCCAACTTTCGATGCATCGACTATACAACGGCAATGGGGCGGTTTATAATCGGGCCGTTTTTGGATAGGTACTCGCAGATGGTCATAATACATAGACTTCACCGCAAGGATGGCAGCAATGCTCACACGATGATAAATAGCATTGCTATTATTTTTTTGGCACACTGAGCTTGGGACTACCGTCGCGAAAGCCAATTTACGGCCTTCGAGGTTTGGCTGACTTCAAATGTCAGGTGCAGAATTTTTTTGGGCATTTACTATAGTTTTTCAGAAAAATAATTTCAGTAAAAAACCGTAAAGCGTTTCCAAAACTTTGAAGGTTTCGTTACTCTTTAAATATATATAATTATATTATGAGCAACCTCTTAGGAACGTGCATAATACAACTAGGGCAACCATAAAGGATTGCCCCATCGGTGGTATTTTAATTTTTGGGAGTTGCCTTATCAACGATAGCTTTTTCTCCTAAAACCATGAATGTTAACAAAAACGCCGTTTCTTAAAACCGGTATTATCTTCGTTTTCCTCCCAGAAAAAAAGGAGAAAAGCCACTATAAATAGATTTTTACGAGACAAAATCTACTATGCCTGAGGGTACCTTAGCTGAAATAGCTGTATATTTAGAAAATCCGACCTATCGAATAATCTATCATTATGAAAAAAATAGGGTTCTAAAACTCAAGTTAAAACGAGGGGAATCTCCTTTTATCCGAATGAATAGATAATGAAAGGCGCATCAGTTATATGGGCACAAGTCGACACTATCTCTCTTATGTACACAGAGAAGAAAGAAAGCATGATAAGCTGTCATTTTCCAGATTATCTGAATTTTCTATTGCCAGCAAAGAAATACAAGTACCGGAAATAATGGCCACCTTTGACTATAATCATAAGTATTATCTCGTTTTAAGAATCAGAGTCATCGCTAATGGAAAGACGACTAATGATATGTACAAAGGTATTATTGTCAGGACTCGAGCATACGAGATGGCCCTCGAAAGGTTGCGCCACTAAGTACTGAAGCACAAGGGGATTGCCCCTACATGGCACTGTGTAGGGGCAATCCGTAGCGTAAGCCCCATTTATGATTGCTTCTGTTAAAATACCTAAAAATTTATGGTTCAGTACTTAAATGTTATTTCTGAGTTGCTCAATGAAAAACGCGCAATGACTGTTGAACAAATTAAAGGTTTTTCTAAGTTGCCCACTGGCAACGACAGTGGTTTAAAGGTGAAGTATTGGAAACGCAGTTTGCCTATTGGAAGGAACAGCTTAGTGCTCGTGTTCCCCGGTTGAAATTGTCCGCTAATCGCCGACGGCTCGGTACACAAAGTCACCGCTTATCCACCGTCAGAATGGTTGATACCATCTATGTGCTAGAAAATGGTAGAATTGTTGAGCATGGGCATCACGACGACTTGATCTGTCGGGGCGGATCCTACGCACAACTCTTTGAAAAACCAGCACGACATTACCGATAACATTCAATCAGGATAACTATTATGAAAGTTGAGTCTATCTCAATTCAAGATTTTAAACTCTTTGAAAATATTAAAGTGACATTCAAGCACCAAACTCTTGAAGAAATCAGTGATCGTTTTCTAGTGCTGGGTGATAATGGCATGGGCAAGACAACTCTGTTACAAGCCATTGCCCTGCCACTGGCATTGGCTACCCGAAAAATTCAAAGCGTTTCTGACTTTGATTGGCTAGGGTTTATTCCAGAGCGTTTCTGGAAATGGGGGTCACCACGTATTCGATTAGAAGTCTCCTTTGAAGATGAAGAGATTGAAGCCACATACGAAGTCATGGAAAAATGGTATCAAACACAATCTCAAGAATTTCGGTCTGAACAGGCTTTTGTTAAACCCAGTACTCATCATGCCACACAGTTGAGCCTAACGGGTGATTATTGGAAAGTAGGTAATAACACCAAAGCAGAACGTTTACAGTTTCAAGGTCGCTACTATGCCCAACAATTGTTATGGTTAGATTCTGGATGTAATCCACCCTTTTCAAAATTGCCAGGCATCTTCTGGTTTGATCAATTTCGTAACGTGGGATCATCAGAAGTTCATGGTGAGCGGTTAAAAAAACGTAAAAGAGGTCTTATGTCTTTTGAAGTGGGTGTTGATCAGTTCCGTGAACATTTGATCAAATGGAAAAATGAACGGGTATTGGATCAGTCAACTGACTACTTGACGGAATTAGAAACGCTTTACCAAAATATTTTTCGAGGGCGCACTTTTCACGGTGTTGAATCTCAAGCCAGTTTGGATTCACCGACGGAAAAAGAAGTTTTTTTTGTACTCAATGACGGACATCGCACTTATGACATTGCAGAAATGTCAGCCGGTGAACAATCAATCCTTCCAATTCTTTATGAATTTGTCCGTCAGAAAATTGGCTACGCCGTGGTGCTGATTGATGAAATTGATCTTAATCTTCATCCGCCTATCGCACAATTTTTAGTGAACCAACTGTTCAAAATCAGTTCAACTTGTCAATTTATTCTAACGAGTCACTCTGAAGCGGTCAATAACGTCATTGATGGTGATGAAACTTGGCGTTTGCCGGGAGGATCGTTGTGCCTGTAAACATTCTTTATTGCGAGGGTGATTACAAAAGTATTGATGTACAGATACTTTCCCTTATTGTTCCTAAAGATTGTTTGGTTAAACCGATTGGTAGCAAGCATGGTTTCCATCAAAGAATTCTTGGTGCCAGAAATGCCCAACAAAACGCTAGTATTGCGGGTTTAAAAGATAGAGATTTCGATGAGGATGATTCAATTCCTACCAATAATCCTCATCTGTGGTATGCAACGGATAATAATCAAAAGGTGCAAATAGGTTGGTATTGGAATAGGAAAGAAATTGAGAATTATTTAATTGATCCAGAAATTGTTAAGCGTGCCTTGGGTTCTAAAGCCCCGCCGCTTGAGAAATACCAAGCGGCACTGCAAGCTTCAGCCAAGATGATTGCAAACTATACTGCCGCAAGATATGTATTATCTTGTGTATCGTATCCAAATCCACCCTTTAATGCTTGGGGTGAAGAACGGGAACCTGGTCACTTTTTTCCTAAAGATAAAGGATTAAAAGAGCAAGATTGTCGTAGCAAAATTAGTAGCATTTTTAAAGATTATGAAAAGAAGATAGTTGTTTCAAAAGAAGATGTATTAAGTCAATTTGAACAACTGCGTCAAGACTGTCAACCAGGGGGATGTCGTTTTCAGCATTACTTCACTTTTTTTGCTGGCAAAGATTTGCTTTATGGAATGCGGCCGGAATTGCGAAAGTTTGGTTTTAAATCCCCAGGTGTGTTTCGTAAGCATGTTCTTAACGGTATTCAGAAATCCGGGGAAGACGTATGGGAATGGTTGCCAGAATGGCAACGACTTCGGGAAGTGATTTTAAATTTTACGCTTGACAACAAAACCAAAGGATAAGCCATGACACAGTTAGCCACTGATACCACGCCAACCGGCCCAAAATGCCAAAAAAAAGAAGGCAGCGCCGCCCTATGGCGATCCGTTAGCGAGGTTGTGAATTCACAACGCCAAGCGCCCCCACTGCAACCGGTGCCACGAACATACCTGCCACTTTATTTCGCATAATGCGCCTTCAGCAACTTGAGCCTGATAGTTCCACTTATAACAAATCCATCGTTCAACGTTTGAAGGGGCAGCTGAATGTCGCTGCCCTAGAACAGAGTTTCAATGAACTCATGCGCCGTCACGAGGTATTACGGACGACCTTTACAATGGTGGATGGGCAACTTTTACAACGTATTACCCCGGCGACAAACCTCCAAAAAATCGCTGCGAGCCATGGATTTTGATCCGTCTCTGGCAGCGAAAGCATTTTCTTCAGAAAATGCCAGCCTATGTTGCGTCATGGGGGAACGATTCTATCCCGAGGAAGTGTAGTGGTACCGGACAGCCAGAGCCCAATCTAAAACGTTGCGCGGTTCGCTACGGTAAAATGGGCATGGATGCCCATTTTACTAATCGAAGCCCCGTCGACACTAAGTCCCAGAACCAGAATGATAGTCGGAGGCACGCCGATTATCTCGTGATGAAACCGAGCAATCCTTCGATCTAACGCTAGAGCCATTGCTACGGACACACTTGCTTCGCTTGGGTACTGAAGATTACGTTTTGCTTCTGATCACACATCAGATTTGTTTCGATGATAAGTCATGGGGCATACTTATTCAGGAACTGATGGCCTTCTATGAGGCCTTTTCTACCGGCAAAACCTCGCCACTCCCTGAGCTATCCGTTCAATACGCCGACTTTGCCCACTGGCAACGACAGTGGTTTAAAGGTGAAGTATTGGAAACGCCGCTCGCCTATTGGAAACAACAACTGGGTACCGACGTTCCCCGATTAAGATTGTCCTTCAAGCGGCAACGACCCGGTACACCAAGCTTTCAGGCGGCTTCTCAAACTTTAGAAATCCCCACACACCTATATGAGTCACTTCGGGCACTCAGCCTGCAAGAAGGTGTCACCCTTTTCGTTACCTTACTAGCGGCCTTCCAAACGTTACTCTATCGCTACACGATGCAGGAATATATTCTCATATTTTCCTCCACTGGGGGACGCAACCGGGCCGAGATCAAGGGTCACGATGTGGTGAACTTCATAGCTCAAACCAAATCCCGCTTTAATGAAATCAATGGCATTATTCACAGTGCCGGCGTGATAAAAGATGCTTTGGTTCTCAAGAAAACCCCTTTAGAGATGGCAGCAGTGTTGGCACCCAAAGTCTATGGCACAGTCTATTTAGATGAGGCCACCAAAAACGAGCCATTGGACTTCTTGGTACTGTT
>QNER01000690.1 GCA_003646175.1 Candidatus Parabeggiatoa sp. nov. 1 | reverse complement strand
GCCTCAGCACCTGGGGCGTTGCCCCAGGCTATAATAATTCGCCCTTTCAGGGCTGATATTTTCATACGCCTCAGCACCTGGGGCGTTGCCCCAGGCTATAATAATTCGCCCTTTCAGGGCTGAGTAGTTACAAAATATTAAGCATTTTAGCTTTATCCAATAATAACATTTTTATTTTTATCGCGATATTCCGCCTTGAAATGAATTTTGAATGTAAAAAAAAAGCGTATTCTCGCGATTTTTTAAAAATCCTCCCAGCCATCATTATCATCCGAGGAAACCATTGGTTTGGGCGTTGATGTTGCGAAGTTGTTCGCCGGTTCTTTAAACCATGGTGTTGAAGCCGCCGCATTTTTAGAATTCACCGCTGAGGGTATAGTCCCTTTACCAGTATTGAAAAAAGCAACATGTTCTTTGAGCATTTGAACTTGTTCTTTCATGGTAGCACTGGCAGTGCTGGCTTCTTCGACTAAAGCGGCATTTTGCTGCGTCATTTCATCCAATTGGGCGACGACTTTATTGACTTGCTGAATGCCAGCCGTTTGTTCCCGACTCGCAGCCGCAATTTCGCTAATAATGTCACTGACTTTTTTGACGGCAACCACAATCTCTTTTAAGGTTGCACCGGATTGATTGACTAAATGTGTGCCTTCTTCAACTTTGCTGACACTGTCTTGGATTAAGCCCTTAATTTCTTTTGCCGCATTTGCGCTACGTTGGGCAAGATAACGCACTTCTTGAGCAACCACCGCAAAGCCGCGCCCTTGATCACCTGCACGCGCCGCTTCTACCGCCGCATTTAAGGCTAACAAGTTGGTTTGAAAAGCAATTTCGTCAATCACGCCGATAATATCCGCGACTTTTTTACTGCTTTTGCTAATTTCAGTCATCGCTGTTATCGCCGAGCCAACGACTTCCCCGCCCTGCCCTGCATGATCGCGGGCTGAAACGGCTAATTGGTTCGCAGCTTGGGCATTTTCGGAATTTTGCTGCACCGTGCCAGTCATTTCTTCCATACTGGCTGCGGTTTCTTCCAAAGAAGCCGCTTGTTGTTCGGTGCGTTGGCTTAAATTGGTGTTGCCTTGCGAAATTTCTGTCGCAGCCATATTGACTACATCGGCGGTTTGTTTAACCGTGTTTATCATGCGAGTGAGAGTCGTCATGGTGGCATTCACATCATTTTTCAGTTGTTCTAAGGTGCCAACATACTGACTCGTCATGATTTGGGTTAAATCACCGTTTGCCATAGCCGCAAAAACGTGCTTAAGTTCCCCAATGATTTGTTGGTTAGACTCCAAAATGTTATTGAGGAATTCACTCAGGGTGGCAAAAAATCCTTCCTTGTCTGTCAAATTAATGCCATGAGTAAAATCACCTTCAGACGCTGCCTGTGCCGCGTCCTGAATGTCGCTCATCACCCCCGTCAGTTTGTTGATTGTCGCATTGACATCATTTTTCAATTGTTCGAGGGAGCCGGCATAGTCTTTAGTGATGGTTTGGCTTAAATCGCCGTTGGCGATAGCCGCAAAAACCTGCCGAAGTTCCTCAATCATTTGCTCAATATAATCAAACGTTTGATTGAGGACTTCACTAAAGGTTTTGAAAAAACCGGTTTTATCGGCGAGATTGACACGTTGATTAAAATCCCCCTGCGAAGCTGCCGACATCACGGCATTGACTTCAAGCTCGGTGGCAATTTCTACCGTGCGATCCCGAAATTCGGTCACCGAACCTAAGTGTTGTCCCTCGGCATTAATCACTTGCGTCATACTGATATCGAGCTTTAAGCCACTTAATGTCACCAATGTGTGGCTAGTTTTGGTGCTGTCTTGATCGATATCGCCCCGGTATGCCGCCGCTTGTTGATGAAATCTGTCAACGGACATGCCCAACACGTTTTTCGCTTGGAAATGAGGCATCTCTTGACGTATCAACGCCTCCGTTTGTTGAAAAAACTGTTGTGCCGACTCGTTAGCGTAAATCACCTTGTTATCGGTATCGGCAATCAAGACGCTCGTTGTCACATGATCAAGTGCCTGATTGATACGCAAAGCTTCATCCTTTTGTTTAGCCAGTGTCGTGACGAGGGTTTTGAGATCATGGATCATCTTTTCCAGCGCTTGGAATAAATGGCCAATTTCATCACGTCGGTTTTGGTATTTTTCTTCAATCGATTTTGAAAAATCGCCCTTAGCCACATTCATGGCAATTTCAGCTGCGTATTTGATGGGGTTTGAAATAGCGAGGGACATCTTCAAGCCCACGACTATCGACAATAAAAACGCACTAATGATGGCAATCCACACATAAAAAATGCCATTCTCATAAGCGTGACGAATCTGATCATGGGCTGTTTTGAGCTCGTCACGATGTATCTCGACATGCTCAACAAGAATTGCCGACAACGCCTCACCCTTAAGATGCATTTGACGTTGAAGCGCATTCATTTTCTTGTCTGCACCCCCGGTTTCCTTTAACTGAATGACTTGTTTAGCCAAGCCGATGATATCGATTGCGCGATCTTCCATATCCTGCGCTTCCTTGTGTTCTTCGTCACCCATGTGAATTTCGTGAACTGTGTGTTTTTCCGCTTTGGCTTGAATTTTAGACACAGAGTCCATGACATCTGAGCGATGTTTGGAATCGCCAGTGATGACAAACTCAGCCACTTCATTGTTGAGCGTTGCCAAAGCCGCCTTCGTTTCCAACATCGAAATTGCGCCCGGCACAACATCTTCAGTTAACGCCGTCACTTCTTCATTCATCTGGTGAAAAGTCTGAAGAGCGACAGCACCTAAAACCAACACAATCGCAGTCATTAAAGAAAAGGCTAGGATAAACTTTTGATAAATCTTCATTTTTGATTACTCCTCATTGAGTAAATCTTATTGAGTACAACTTCTTTCCGAAATAAACGAATGACAAGTCACAGTTAAGTGTCTGAACTTGTGCATTCCTGGATTCACAGGCAGTAGTTGCTTGTCCAACTCATGCCGCTTTTTGTGGTGTCGTTTCTTATCAATAACTACAAGGATTATTTATAAGAAAGGATTTCAATAACCTCTTAATAACTATTAAAACTTATTTATAATAATGGATTTAACAGGATTTTATCTTGAAATTATCCTAAGTTTTTTATCCTTTTTTATAAATAATCCTTGTAGTTGAAGCGGTAAAAAATCCTTTATTATAACCAATCCTTGTAGTTCATGCCGTTTTAAATCTAAATGATAATATCACAATTAAACTTTCAGAAGTAGCGATTTTGAAGTAGTGCCGTGACATTTTAGGGTGCATTTTCTTTATCCGTCTTGAAAAAATAAAAATGATCGTTGAGGTTGTCAGCCTGTTCTTTCAACGTTTCAGTGACAGTGGCGACATCTCTAACTAAAACGGAATTTTTCTGTGTCATGTCATCCAGTTGCGCGATGACACCATTAATTTGTTGAATGCCGACGGTTTGTTCCCGACTGATAGCCGCAATGTCACTAACAATGTCGCTGACTTTTTTGGCAGCAACCACAATTTCTTCCAAGGTTGTCCCCGATTGATTGACTAAATGTGTCCCTTCTTCGACTTTGTTGAGGCTGTCTTTTGTCAAGTCTTTAATTTCTTTAGCGGCAGCCGCGCTCCGCCCGGCAAGACGACGCACTTCTTGAGCGACAACCGCAAAGCCGCGCCCTTGTTCACCGGCATGGGCTGCTTCTATCGCCGCATTTAAAGCTAACAACTCGGTTTGGAAAGCAATCTCATCAACGACACCAATAATATCCGCAACAAGTTGACTACTTTGGTTAATTTCAACCATTGCAGAACTCGCAGCCTCAACGACTTGTTTGCCCAGCTCAGCCTGCTCGCGGGCATTCGCAGCCAGCTTGTTTGCCTGCTGAGCATTGTCGGCATTTTGTTGCACCGTCGTGATCATTTCTTCCATACTCGCCACCGTTTGTTCCAAAGAAGATGCCTGCGCTGAAGTGCGTTGGCTTAAACTGATATTGCTTCTCAAAACTTCTTCAACAGCAAGATTCACCGTATTGGCAACTTGTTTAACCGTGCTTATCACATGAGTCAACGTAACTACTGTGATATTCACATCATCTTTCAGTTGTTCCAATGAGCCAGCGTAATCCTTAGTAATACCCTTGGTTAAATCGCCGTTTGCGATAGCGGCAAAGACATACATCAGTTCTCTAATCATCTGTTGATAACAATCCAACGTTTGATTCAGTTTGTCACTAAATGTTTTTAAAAAGCCAGTTTTATCAGAAATGTTAACGCGTTGATTAAAATCCCCGTGAGAGGCTGCTAACACGGCTGCATTAATTTCTTGCTCGGTGGCAATTTCAGCCGTGCGATCATAAAATTCTGACACCCAACCGAAACGTTGCCCCTCAGCATTCATCACCGGATTTACTTTCATCTCTATGTTTAAGCCACCTATCTCCAAAGTAGTGCTGTATGTCGTCGTCAACTGTTCTAATAGTTCGTGCAGATGCGTGGGATTGGGATGAAATGTATCAATTGAGCTATTCAATAAGCTATCCGCTTGAAAATGAAGTAAGTATTGGCGGATTGCGGCTTGTTTTTCGGTGAATAACCGAACTGCGGCTTGGTTCATGTAGATAATTTTGCGAGTGTTGTCTGCAATCAAGACGCTGGTATTGGCATTGTCTAATGCCTGATTGATATGCAAAGCTTCATCCTTTTGGGCAATTGTCGTGATGAGTGTTTTGAGATCATTGTTCATCTGAGCCAAGGCTTGAAATAAATAACCAATTTCATCACGTCTGCCTTTGAAGTATTTTTCTTCAATCGATTTTGAAAAATCACCTTTAGCCATAGTGATAGCAATTTCAGCCGCAATATGTATCGGTATTGAAATGGTGTTAGAGATTTTAACACCCAGCACGAGTGCAACAAG
>QNER01000689.1 GCA_003646175.1 Candidatus Parabeggiatoa sp. nov. 1 | reverse complement strand
GCATTGTCATTGTTTGGTGGCACTTTTGGATAACCCAAAAAGGCTGCCCAAAGTGCCGACGGCTATACGATTCTAATCGTTCATTCGGATGCTAACGACGAGACAGACGGGCGAGCTTTTAAAGAATGTATCAAACCCAATTTATCAAACCCAATTTTGAGTTGGTAAAAAACTAAGCAATTGCGTTCAAAGATTATCCGGTACACTGGAAAATGGTAAATATTGGTTTCTTCTATTCACCTTTAGCGCAACATATCAATAGAAAAGCGGCATTATTATTTGAAATTTAAAAAAAAATTAACAAATGCTTTGATTCTGTTGAACTATCTTAGATAGTGTCCATCCAGAAATACTATAACTCACTTTCAAAAACTGAGGGACAAGTCAATATGCAGTTAAATATAAACCGAAAAGCAGAAGCATTGTCATGGTTACAATCAAACCCAAATCCTTCTCCATTTGCTAGCAATAGGTTTGATAACAAAGAAAAGGCTATAAACTTCGTCAAAGAACTTTATAGTTTAGGATGCGAAAAAGTGTATGTAACAAACATACTAGATGAAGACTGGCGTATGCGCGAAGAAGGGGGACCTTATGCAGATACCTTGATAGCTGAATTACCTGAAGAGGGATACGGCAGGAGAACAATTTTTGAAATGCACAATGAAGAAGCGAGTTTTGAAGATTTTCAACGTGAATTTGATGATGAACAAAACGAGTTACAATTCTGGTGGGATTAGCTATTCGTCTCCTCTACCAACCTTTCATAAGTAAGAAGGTGTATTGATTAGACTGATTGGTTATGATTTATTATTGAAAAAATATGATTGTAACCGATTTTGGGGAGAGTCTTGTAATGGGCAATAGATACAATAGGTAATAGCTAATGAAATTATTTATTAACTTATTGTATTTATTAATTTTTTATAAATACAAACTCCCTATTCATCATTACCAATTCCCAAGAAAAAGGCTTTAATGTCTTGAAATTAGGGGTTCCCCAAAATCCGTTATAATCAGAAAAAATCCTGGTTATCACGGATTTGGGGGAGTCCCGTGTTCGAGGCTTTAAAGGGGGCAGTTTTGTTATTTCCTTTATGGTTTAAAGGTTTGGGGTGAACAAAATAGATTTATATGAAAAACAATCAGTTATTTAATTACCAAATCTTTGACACAAAAGACAGCATCGCTCCAACTTTTGCGTAGTTCCAGTGATAATAAGTTGGTTTTTTTTCGATTCTTAGGATCGATTAACATTTATACCAACTTTTCTAAACCAGACTTGATCGTCTCTACTAACTCTTCATCGTTCCAAGGCTTGCGTAAACAACAGTGGATATTAGCTGGTTTTTTGGCACGTTCAACCGCATCATTATCAGCTTGCCCTGTCAGCATGATTTTCACCATCGATGGATAGTGCTTATTAACATCAATAAGAAATTCATCGCCTTTTTTTCCCCGCATTAGCCAGTCAGAAACAATGACTAGAATTTATTCGTTATCATCTTCTATAAGCTCCATAAGTTCCATCGCATTTTCAGCATTCTCAGCGAACTCGTAAATTTTCAGCATTCTCAGCGAACTCGTAATGATAGGTTTGACCAAATTAGTTTTTTAATTTTTTGAATCATCCAAACTAAAGTTTGGACTCCTAGGAAACGATAAGGTTTAAGAAAAGGGAGAAACCGGTAGAGACACTATAAATGTCGTTTTACCCGGTTGACTTTCGACAGTAATGTTACCATCATGTTTTTCAACAATCTTTCTGACAATGTCTAACCCCAACCCGCTTCCTTCACCAGTACGTTTAGTGGTGAAAAACGGTTCAAAGTATTTTGATAAAGGGTTAACACGGTTTCAATGCCTTGTGTGATATCGGCTTCGACTTTTTCGCCATCTTGCTCATAGCTGGCAAAATTTTTCAGAGTAAACACTACTTTAGAGGCACGTTGGGCTGCGATATCAATGGTTTGAGAACTTCTTTGTAAATCAGATAGCTTCTCAGCAATGTTTAAAATCCTTTTACCATCAGAACCTTGTAACAAAGATAACCATTGCTCAACGTTATCATAAATACCCATTACCACCAACGTATCAGCAACAACGTCAGCATCCTCAATTTCTTCCTTTTCTAATTGGCGAATGAGCTTACGTTTCAATTTGCGTTCTTCTTTGGCAGACAGCATCGTTTCTTTTGCCAATGCGCTTTGCAGTCAAGTCAAAAAAACCGGCAGTTGTGCCTCGGAAAGTGAACGAAAAAATTCTGGTAACTGGGCAAGAGTTTGGCTTAAAAATATTTTAATACTGTTCACACTGGAACTAATGGCAGCTAGTGGGGTATTGATTTCATGAGCCACACTCGCAACCAGTTGTCCTAAAGCAGCCATTTTTTCGGCTTGAATCAGTTCTTGTTGGGTTGTTTGTCGTTTTGTGCAGCCAATTGTTGTTGCAACCGGTGCATATTTAAATGGGTTTTCACACGCGCAAGCACTTCTTCTGCCTGAAACGGTTTAGTGATGTAATCCACGCCGCCCACCGAAAACGCTTTGACTTTATCAAAAGTTTCGCTTAAGGCACTGACAAAAATAATTGGAATATCCTTAGTTTGTTCATATGATTTCAAGCATTCACAAACTTCATAGCCATCCATTTGGGGCATCATAATGTCAAGCAAAATCAAATCTGGACAAATTGATCGCACCGCAGATAATGCTTGTGTACCACTGCAAGCTGGACGAACTTCATATCTTTGCTTGCTTAACATTGTAATTAATAAATGTAAATTTTCCTGTTTGTCATCAACAACCAGAATATTTCCTTTGGAGGTATTGAGTTGATTTTCAGTCATTTTTTATACTCACAGAAATCACAGAGTTACACAGAGTTACTTTATTTAGTTTACTATAATTTCAAATGGTTACATTATTTTTAACACCCTATTTTCTGAGTATAAAGAGCCATATAGCGGTACTTTTTGAGAAATATCAGGTCAATAATAAGTAGCCAACAACGAGTATATAATATGACAAGAGAAACATACACCTTTGAACTCGGAAGCATGAAAGAAGTATCGATCCTTGCCAGTAAGAGTATTATTCGTACCGAAGACCAAGAAACTTATGCCGTTCTACTCACCAACAAATCGGCATTAAAAGCAGAGCGAACTGAGCAAATTAACGCATATCCTTAAGTTTCCAGACACTCTCCACCAAGGGTGAAGGTTTTTGGCTTTGTCCCTGAATCGCTGATGTTACGCACATTGGTTCGACGATGTCACCGTTTGTGCAATAAAGCGGAAAGTTCCATACCATGATGATGTTTGGTGAAAGGGCAACCGCAAAGGGGGCAACCACAAGGAATTGCCCCTACAATAGAAAAGCTCAATGTAGGGGCAATCCTTTCGAGGCTAAAGTTTTTGCTAGCAAAAACTTTAGCCTCGAATATGGTTGCCCCTGTGGGCTCATTTTGAAGTGTTGTGCCTCATAAGAGGCATTGATATCCACTCTTGGAAAGGCCAACATATTTATCTGACAAACTATATTCGCGATTTTAGATTATTTATGGCCGTTAAATGAAAGGGGCAACCGCGAGGAATTGCCCAGAGAAACAGGAGTCCAATATTTTCGAAGGCTTGCCAAACTAAAGTTTGGACTCCTACCAAAATATTTATTCTTAATACTATAATAAATCCTTTCTTATAAGCAATCCTTGTCGTTATAGTTTCAATCCTTTTTTATAAGCAATCCTTGTAGTCATTGATTGATAATCCTTTGTTCTTGGGTTGGCTTTTCGGTGTTAGGTGCTGTGGTTGATTGGGATGAAGTTATGATTTTTGAAATCATGCCTTTAGTCTTTTTTAACAGGCGAAAAATCTCAAAAATATCGTCTTTAGTCGCATCATACGCCAGACTGGTTGAATAATCCAACCCTTCTAGGACGACGAAAAACCAAAGTCGGCCCATCACATAACAACCATAAATGGGATTTAAGTCATTATTCAATTTTTGGGCAGCGACCATTGTGATTAACAATTGCCCCAAAGGATCCCCTGATGAGTCATGCTCTTTTTTAAATTCATGGATAAAAAAGTAAGGATGTTTAGGATAACGTTTGCCACTGGCTACGAAAAAATCGGCGATGCCTGACAAAGTATCGTTATCTATTTCCACCGATATCTCCCGCTCCATAAAAGATTGATACTGTTCTTCGTCAAAGTTGACTGCTAATAACAACGGGAAGATAAATTTGCCTTTTAATTCCCATTCGTTCCAATCCCACACATGATCCTGTAATTTATCACGGAATCCCGTTAGCTGATTTTCTTCTGCTGGTGTTAGCGGCACAGTTTCATTCAACCATTGGGTTAGGCGTTTTTGGTGTTTTCGATTATTGATATTAAATGTGTCCTCAACTTCAGCAATTGTCCATTTTGAAAAGGGTTTCATTAACTATTTACCTTATTTTATGGCAGGAGTCCCAAATTTATTTTGGATATAACAAGGGGCGCATTCCCATTTTCAGGATAATGATGTCAAAAACACGAAAGCTTTGATTTTATCTCAAAAACACGAAGGGCTTGTAGCGGGAAAATAGAAATGTGTCCCTCCAAACCTCACTTTTAATTGCGCTTGGTTAGGATGGTTGTTTTAGTTGCGAGGATGGATTGTTTCGCAGCCTCCACCAAAACGCGGGGAGTGGATTACGCCTAACGGTTAGTCGGCCTTCAAACTTGGTGTTCTTGTTTAAGTGATTTGAATTCCCCCTTTTAGAAAAGCTACTCTATGCACAAATTTTTAAGTGTCTTATTTTTATATCTATTCACGCGCCATTGAGTTTAGCGACTTGTGCGCATAGAGTAACCTTTAGAAAATGAATTGATTTTGTCCAAGTCCCTAAACCCACCTCATCCTTCCCATCTCATG
>QNER01000688.1 GCA_003646175.1 Candidatus Parabeggiatoa sp. nov. 1 | reverse complement strand
CCTTGTCATGCACCATCCGCAACAGTTTGCGCTTATTGGCGGGCAAGTGGGATTCTAATTGATGGAGAAACAAAGTAGCTTCCTCCAATAAATGTTCCTGTGATCTTACCGAGTTAACCATCAGATTATCCGCACATTGCTGTAATGATGCTTCCTCAGATGGTGTTAATTCACGCTCCGCATAGATAATCACTGGCGTTTGGCATAACCCATTTCCTTCTTGCATTTGCGCCAGCAACTTGATACCAGACCCTTGTTCTATATCCATATCAAGGATAAGACAATCAAACGGTGTCTGTTTCAGGTGCTGTAACGCAATATCCATTGTGATAGCCAACGTGGTTTGAACCTCGCCACCCCCAACCAGTTCCAGAATCGTTTGTTGATGCAGCTCGTTATCCACAACCACCAACAAATCCTCTACCTGCCTCGTCATCACCTGTTCTATCTTTTTGAAGGCATCCCCAATTTGTTCCAAGCTAACGGGTTTGTGCAAATAACCAATTGCCCCCATACTTTTGGCATCCAAACTTTGCTCGGTTGCCGATATAAAATGCACTGGAATACGCCGTGTTTCTGGATTTTTTTTCAGTCTGTCCATGGTCATGCAAGCATCTATATTAGGCGAACCAACATTAATGATAATGGCATTAGGCTGACACTCTTGAGCGAGTTGTAAACCCGTTTTGCTATCCTCGGCGATAAAACATTTAAAGTGCTTTGCTTTTGCCAGTGCTGTCAGTCGGTTTGAACAAGTACGATCATCTTCGATAATCAAAAGGGATTTGCCGTTGGGTTGTTGCTCATCAGTCATAGAGTCTTCTGAAACTGGATCACTGCCTAAAGGTTTGATTCCGCTGGGTTCTCGTTGCATCGATGCTTGAGTAGGAACTTCTGTCGGTTTACCGCCGACAGACTCGGAACCGGTGGACACTGGGGGACTCGACATTTCAGCAGGTACGGACTGAATTTCAGGTAAATACAATGTGAAGAGACTGCCCTGGCCTTCTTCACTGAACAAGTGTAATTCTCCACCAAGCAGCCGAGCTAATTGGCGGGAGATAGATAAACCAAGTCCAGTGCCACCGTAGCTGCGGCTGGTTGTGCCATCTGCCTGCTGAAACGCTTCAAAGATAAGTTTTTGTTTATCTTCTGGAATACCTATTCCGGTATCCGCAACACTGATTGCAATCCCCCTTACTCCCCCTTGCCAAATAGGGGACTCTTTGGAACGTTGTATATCTAACTTGACTTCGCCTTGAGAAGTAAATTTGAAGGCATTAGACAACAAATTGTTAAGAATTTGCTGAAGCCGTTGCCCGTCGGTGTGCAATACGAATGGTAAGTCATCAGCAACCTTGGTGTGGAAAGCCAGCCCTTTTTCATCCGCCATCGGGCGAAATTTCTGTTCAATCATTTCCATTAAATCAACGACTGACACTTGTTCAATATGGACTTCCATTTTGCCGGCCTCGACTTTGGACAAATCCAGAATATCATTGATCAGTGTCAACAAATCTGAGCCCGCACTGTAAATTGTCCGCGCAGAGTTTACCTGTTTATCCGTCAAATTGCCGTTTTTGTTCTCAACTAACAATTGGGCGAGAATTAGCATACTATTTAACGGTGTGCGTAATTCATGGGAAATATTGGCGAGAAATTCAGATTTATATTGGCTCGCCAATGCCAATTCCTTGGCTTTTGTCTCAAGCGCAACCTGAGCACTTTCCATTTCGGCCTTGGTTTTTTCCAGTGCCAGATTCTTTTGTTGAATTTCCTCTGTATGCCGCACTAACTCTTTGCTGCGCTCTTCAAGTTCCTCATTGGACTGGCGCAACTCTTCCTGTTGGGTTTGTAATTGCTCTGACTGGGATTGCAATTCCTCATTACTATGCTGCAATTCTTCTTGTTGATATTGTAATTTCCCGGATTGAGCCTGCGTTTGTTGCAACAGTTCTTGCATTTGGGTGCGTGACTCAGCGGTATTCACCGCTATCCCAATGTTTGGCATGAGTTGATTGAGAAATTCTTGCTGTGTTTCTGTCACCGTCTCTAAGAAACCCAGTTCAATCACGCCTTTCACGATATCTTCATACGAAAACGGGATTGCTAACAGATGCCGAGGTATTGTCTCTGCTAAACCGGTATCAATTGTGAAGAGGATACTTTGCTTGTCTAACGCTGCTTGTCCAACCATGCCTTCGCTGAACTGAAATGCCATCGCGACATTTTTGTGTTGGGTACGTGTGTAATCCGCTAACATTTTTAGGCGGTAAGTATGATTATGGCGATTGAGTTCTTCAACCAAATAGAACATACCAACCTGTGCTTCAAGTCGGGTGGTAAGACAAGCAATGATATTTTTGGCAAGCGTGGTCAGTTCTTGTTCACCACTCACCTGATCATTTAACAGCGCTTGTCCCGTTTTAAGCCAATCTTGTATGGCATTCTTGCTCGTCGCTTCTGCCAGCTTGCTCGCTGCCATTTCTAACGCGGTTTTAATCCGGGCGAAGTCCCCCAAGTATTCAGCCTTATGGGTAAAGTTTGGGTTGCCTTCCGCCAGTCCTTGAGCGGCTTGTACAATATCCTCAATCACTTGGCTTAGATTAACCAAAGCGGTTACTAGGGCATCTTGGATTGTCACAAAATCTCCCTGATATTTGGTTTGGGCACCCATACTGAGATCGCCCAGTAATAATCCTTTAGAAATCAGGACAATGTCTTCAACCACTTGTCGCATGTTAATCAAGGCTGTCGCCAATGCCTCTTTGATTGGCACAAAGTCTCCCCGATATTCCGCAATAGGCATCACCTGTAGGTTGCCAACCGCTAATCCTTGAGACACTTGGATAATGTCTTCCGTGACCATACGCAGATCACATAAAGCCCTTTCTAGTGCCGTTTTGATCTGAGCCAAATCCCCTTGATATTCAGCCTGTAGTGTGACACACAGATTGCCGGCCGCTAATCCTTGAGACACTTGGACAATGTCTGCAATGATTTCTTGAAACTCGGTATTCTTAGTTGCTAACGTGTCAAACGAGGTTTTGAGTTGCGCCGCCATGCTGTGGAATGAGTTGGCGAGTTGGCCTAATTCGTCAGAACGTTCAACGGGTAACGGGTACTGAGTAACCGGTCCTTGTTCATCCGGTTGTTGGCTTTTAATACTAAAATTGCCAGCTGCAATTTGTTGCGTTGCAAAAATAAAGTCATGCAACGGTTTGGCCACTTGTGTGCGTAAGATTAAAAAGAGCACCAGGACTTCAATCAACAATGAAATCAAGCCCAAAATCAGAATAAAACCGGCGGTTTTAAAAGCGGGTACTGATAGCAGTGATTTCGGGTAAGCGGTGACAAAATACCATTCGGGGCCGTCAAGTTTGGTGACAGCGAGATATTCGTCTTCGACTGGATTTTCAATAACCACTTGACCCGATTGGATATTTTTTATTAACTCAAAAATACGCATAAGGTGTTGATCACCAGATTCAAGAATATCGAACTTGCCGTCCCTTTCTTGAATCTCGGTGATTTTGTCGGGATGAGCAATCAGGCGACCATCGGCCCGTAAAATCAGGTTATAAGCGCCTTCAAGCGTGTCATGGATAGTCCGTTCCATCAGTTCATTGAGGATAATATCGTTTCCAATCGTCGCAATATGTCGGCCTTGTGCATCATCAACCGGCGTTCCCACCGACACCATCCACATTTTAACCACATGGTCAAAGTAAAGCCCAGTCCAAGCCGTTTTTCGCGCTGGATTATGCTTATGGTCAGACACGTAGAAGTATTCCTCATTTTGGATATTAAGCGCGGCCGTGGCATTCAATGCCCATGGCTCACCGGGCCAATAATTAGCAACGATATTCTCTGGGGCCAGAAAATAACTATCGACAAAGCGACTGCGCCATGCCGGCCCATAGCTTTTCAATAGGTTATAGAAAGCCAGGACACGACGCTGAATTTCGGCATTAATAGTCACTTGTTTCCCAATAAAGACACTTGGATAGCGTGTGGTATCCAAGTTTGTTGGGGATTGATTTTTAACGCGATTGCGCGTTGTGCCATCGGCCCATTTAACGAATAGTTGCTCAAATTGCGCTTGTGAATCGTGTTCACCCAGTTCTTCCCGTTCTCGATAAAAGGCTTTTTTAAGCACAACATGGTTATCTTGGGCTAACGTAAAGATACTGCTTTCTCGTTGCCCGCGTTCAACAATGTATTTTTCCAGTTGTCCTAGTGATTGCGATTTTAAGACTGAAACGACATGCCAATAGCTAATGAATGTCGTCAAAATGATCACAATCGCTATGCGGATACCCATTTTGATGAGCATTTGATGGGTTAGCGATTTTTTTGGTTGTAAAACCGATAATGGCATTAAAAACCTCCTTAACCTTTGTCCTTGCTACTAATTAAAAGTGAATTTATTATATTATACATTTTTTTAACCCACGAGTACTCATTTTACTTGACAACGTAGAACATTTATCATTCGTTTCAGGCGAACCTGGTACGAAGAACGGCCGAAGAGTCTCAGGAGTACAAGGCGAACCTTGTACGAAAAACGGCCAAAAAAAAGCCCAAAAGCACACGCTTTAGGGCTTTCAAACATCATCAATCCGTACAATCCGGAAAGAAGTTGTACTAATATATAACTACAAGGATTGTTTATAAGAAAGGATTGATAAGAATACAAATACAACGAATTAGCGAAATCAACGAATTAACCCAATTCTTCCCCGAATCAATCCTCAATATAACTACAAGGATTGTTTATAAAAAAGGATAGTACAGCGAATGAGCGAAATCAACGAATTAACCCAGTCCCTCCCCGAATCAATCCTCAATATAACTACAAGGATTGCTTATAAAAAAGGATAAACCTATAAACCTTCAAGGTTTTGGAAACGCTTTACGGTT
>QNER01000687.1 GCA_003646175.1 Candidatus Parabeggiatoa sp. nov. 1 | reverse complement strand
GGAGTCCAAAATTTATTTTGGAAATCGCGCCCTTGGTATATTCTTTTTTCGATCTCGCCTAAGCATTTGAATTGGGCCAAAACTGAGTTTTTCAGGACCACAGCTTTTCTTGCTGTAAATAATTCTGTGATAGGAATGGTGGTGGGATCGCTGTCGGTAAGAACGTAGCCCAAATGAAATATCGTGCCGACAATGCTCCCACCCTACGAAAGCTTGGATTCCATCACCAGAAAATTTACAGCAAGAAAAATTTTATCATGTTAATGTTAAACTCGATAAGCATAAGAAATAGGAAAAGCACAATTTCTAATTCCAAATTCGCAGTTAAAGTGTTTTGGCTCCAAAAAGTTTAAGTTTTTGGTAAGATAATAATAGTACTTTCGCTTATTTTTTCGATTGAAGTGAATTTGTAAGTCATAAAATATGTTCCAAGCAAGGGGTTAATGACTGACTGATTTGCTCAAAATAAGCGAAAGCACCGTAATAGGTAACAGATAATGGATTTGAGGTTATAGGAGTATTTTAGTTCTAAAAGCCGGCCTGATTTAGCAAATAAGTTATTGTTTTTAAATAATTTTTAAAGAAATTATCATTTATCCTCCAAATGACGAATCAATAATTTAACTCAATAAGTCAGACAAACGCCTAGGCTTCGATATTAGGATTTTTCCTAAACCCTTGGATCATTACGATTTATTCCAGCAAGCCCATTACCCATCACCCTTGAAGCTCAATCTACGCAAAAGTTTTTCGCAAAGCAAAACTTTTGGGTAGATCCCATTCCTAACTGTCAACAACTTTTTAAGGATGCCCAATTAAAAAGTGTAAAGGAGCATTAATGATAGAAATACGCATCCATGGACGCGGTGGTCAAGGCAATGTCGTTGCCGCTTATCTGGTGGCTATGGCCGCTTTTGAAGAAGGCCGCTATGGTCAAGCCTTCCCTAATTTCGGTGCCGAACGGCGGGGCGCGCCCGTCATAGCCTTCGTCCGTATCGCGGATCGCCCCATTCAACGACACAACCAAGTGCGTACCCCGGCTTTTTTGATTATTCAAGATCAAGCATTGTTACAAGTGCCGGGAGTCACTGATGGTTTGTTGCCTGGAGGCAAAATTTTGGTCAATTCTACCCTCAGCAGTGGGGAACTGAGTGCTCAATTAAAAACCGACGTGATTGCGCTACAGGCGACGGCATTGGCAAAAAAGATTTTAGGCCGCCCAGTGCCTAATACCGCTTTGTTGGCTGCTTTTTTCGCCTTGACAGATATGCTGTCACAAAAATCTCTGGCTAACGTCCTCGAAAAACGTTTTAAGGGGGACGTGTTGGAAAAAAATTTACGGTTAATTCAACAAGCGGCCGAACAAGTGTCCGTAGGCTTATGGAAAAAAGAGGAGGTATCTGATGCTGCAAGCGCTTGAAGGTTCACAAGCGGTCGCACAAGCGGTGGCGTTATGCCGCCCCCAAGTTATCGCCGCTTATCCGATTACACCACAAACGCATATTGTGGAAAATATTTCCAAACTGGTAGCCGATGGCAAGTTACAGTGCGAATTTGTGAGTGTCGAAAGTGAATTTTCGGCTGCGTCTGTCGTACTAGGGGCAGCACTGGCTGGCTCTCGCGCTTATACTGCCAGTGCCTCACAGGGTATTCTGCTCATGGCCGAAGTTTTATTTAACATTGCCGGCATGCGCGTTCCGTTGGTGATGACTTGTGCTAACCGGGCCGTCTCCAGCCCGCTGTCGATTTGGAATGATCAACAAGATTCTATGGCCGTGCGAGATGCAGGTTGGATCCAATTGTATTGCGCTGATAATCAAGAGGCCGTCGATACCACGATTCAAGCTTTTCGTATTGCCGAGCGCACCGAATTGCCAGTGATGGTGTGCATGGACGGTTTTACCCTCACCCATACGTTGGAAGGCATTGATATTCCAACACAAAAGCAGGTGGATTCCTTTTTACCGCCCTATCAATTTTCCCGAACCTTAGACCCTCGCAATCCCCTCAGCCTTGGTACCTTAGTCTCCCCGGATTTTTTTCCAGAGGCGCGTCATTCACACCATCAAGCCTTGCTGAATGCTCAGGCCGAAATCGTGTCGGCTGATCAAGATTGGTTAGCCGTCAGTGGGCGCAAAAGTGGTGGGCTGTTAACGGTGGAAGGTCCAGAGCAAGCCAAAACGGCTATTTTGACGATTGGCTCGGTGTTAGGGACTTTGCGGGAAGCGTTAGAAGAATTTCCCCCGGGGCAACCGGTCAAACTGATTAAATTGCGCTCTTTTCGGCCATTTCCAGCGGAAACCTTAAAGGCCGCTTGTAAAGAGTTAGACGATATCATTGTTTTGGAACGGGCACTGTCGCCGGGCAGTGGTGGCATTGTCGGCATAGAAGTGATAGCAGCCTTATCCGAATTACCCAAACCACCGCGTGTGCATAATTTTGCGGCCGGCTTAGGCGGACGTGACATCCCGTTAGACATTTTGCCAACCCTGCTTTCTGTCTTGAACGATCCTAGCGATAGACGCTTTAGAATCATTGATGCCAATTTAGAAAAATTGCCAGAGGAAGATAGATAACATGATGACAGAAACGGCTATTCCGGTTTCCGAACTCCGCAAAAAACAACCCCGTTTTCGTGGCTTAGAATCAGGGCATCGGGCCTGTTTGGGCTGCGGTGAAGCCTTAGCTGCCCGTTTAGTCACAGAATCGGCCGGCCCGGATGTCATGGTGGCTAATGCCACCGGTTGTTTAGAAATTTTTACCACACCTTGGCCAGAATCCGCGTGGCGGATTCCTTGGGTGCATTCTCTGTTTGAAAATGCCGGGGCCGTTGCCGCTGGCATGGAATCGGCACTCAAAATACAGGGTAAATCCACTAAAGTACTGGCTTTTGGTGGCGATGGCAGCACTTTTGATATTGGCTTTCAAGGCTTATCGGGCCTCTTAGAGAGGGGCCATAACGTCCTGTATGTCTGTTTCGACAACGAAGCTTACATGAATACTGGTATCCAACGCTCTAGCTCTACCCCTCATGCGGCAATGACAACCACATCACCACCGGGTAAAGAGCGCATGGGTAAGCGTCATTTAAAAAAAGACATTGTTTCAATTGTCGCCGCCCATCATATTCCTTATGCTGCTACAACATCGGTCGCGTATCCTTCTGATATTCGCAAAAAAGTCCGTCGCGCTTTAGCGATTGAAGGCCCGACTTTCCTACAAATTCATTGCCCCTGTCCGCTAGGGTGGGGACATGAAGGCGATCAAAGTATCACTGTGGCGAGACTTGCCGTACAAACCGGCCTTTATCCCATCATTGAATTAGAAAGGGGCGGACTTGCCAGCACAATGCCTTTGCGTCACATCAGCCCGGTGATAGATTACCTAAAAATGCAGCAACGCTTTCGCCATTTATTTACGGAAGACTTACGAGCCAAGGAAGAACTAGAACACATTCAAGCGATAGCAGATCACAATATTGAAATCTATGGGCTACGCAGTGATGGCAGTAAAGATGCTTTCGACAGTGAAGGCATGGACACGATACGACGTGGCGGGATGCGTTGGGCCTAAATATCAATAAGAGAAAAAGTTTTGTCTCTTTTGAAACCTTCGAGGTTTTCAAAACCTCGAAGGTTTATCTTGGCGGGTTCCGAGTTCAAGATTTATCTTGGATAAATTTTAAAGCGAAGACCGGCTGCTGGTTCTTGATATTTTTGGTACGCAAAAACTTGAACATCAATCAGTGTTTTGCGGAAAATCCGGATTGAAGTTTTATGACCCATATTGTCATGGTCAAAATGATGTTAAACAGCTTGTGGGGGTAATGGGGTGAATTTATTAGCCATAAATGAATCAATATATCTTACGTGAACCTATTACTCGATGATCACGTTTTTTATAAACGGTTGATTTCAAAATAAATATTAAATTTGGGGGGCTGAAAAAATAATTTTTTTTAAATCAATGACTTGCATATATAAACACTCAAAAATTGATTGGCGCAAAGCCAAATAACATCAAAAACTTCTTTTAAAACGTTGCTGATTATTTTAACAAGATCACATTTCAGGCTAAGTGATTGACAGTAGAATTAGTTTATGACCTATTTCCTCTTTGTTCCAAGATAAATCTTGGACTCCTGATAAAAACCAAAGCGACTGAGCAAGGAATATGGCCAGAATTCCTTGGAATAACAAATGACTAAAAACATTACTTCACCAACCACGTTAGTGGAACTATTGCGCCAAAGGGCGCAAAACCAACCCGATAAGCAGGCTTATACCTTTCTCAAAGATGGCGAGACGGAGGAAATTAGCCTGACTTACGCACAGTTAGAGCAACGTGTGCGAGTTATCGCGGCCAAACTTCAAAGCCTGTCAGCCATTGGTGAGCGTGCCTTATTACTCTATCCACCGGGGTTAGACTATATTGCGGCATTTTTGGGTTGCCTGTGCGCGGGTGTTGTGGCAGTGCCCACTTATCCACCACGGCGTAACCGTCCTGATGCTCGTCTTCAAGCTATCGCAAACGACGCACAGGCGACAGTGGTACTCACCACCACTGATATTTTGTCCGATATGGCACCGCGCCTCGCCCAAGCCCCAGCGTTAAAAAAGCCGCAATGGCTCGCCACCGACAATCTTGCCGACGAACTCGCCGAACGTTGGCAAGCACCTGACATACATAGTGACACATTGGCTTTCCTTCAATATACGTCCGGCTCGACGGGTACACCCAAAGGTGTAATGGTGAGTCATGCAAATGTGTTGTACAACGAGGAAATGCTCCGGCAAGGATTTTGGCATACCCAGAAAACGATTGGGGTTGGGTGGTTGCCATTATTCCATGATATGGGATTGATTGGCAATATGTTGCAGCCCTTATATCTCGGTATTCCTTGTATTCTCATGTCCCCAGTGGC
>QNER01000686.1 GCA_003646175.1 Candidatus Parabeggiatoa sp. nov. 1 | reverse complement strand
GATTTATCGCCTCAGAGCGCAGCTATTAACCTATTTTTTTAGGGTTATTTGGACTGTCTGGTTTGGGGGCCATAAAGGACTTTGGAATGTTTCAAATTAAGTTATGGCCCTCAGTCGGACTTTTTTATTAATACATAGTTTTTGTATGTGTTTTGTTGTTTAAGTTAATTTAGTTAAGTAGCTGGGTACGATTTAACGTCTGCCTTACGTTTGGACGATTGCAACTGCCAAACTAAAGTTTGGACTCCTTCTGCCAAACTAAAGTTTGGACTCCAGTGGCGCACCCTTGGCGGCTTGTTTCTTACCAACAACGAACCGTAGTGCTTGAGTTCTTTAATGACGTGGGTATCTCGTCGCACGATAGTTGGTTGTCACTTAGATAAAGGTTCTTCAATTGGCTCAAGTTGCCAATCGACTCTGGAATCGGGCCGCTGAGTTGGTTATTGCTCAAAACAAGCCGCTGTAATTGGCTTAAATAGCCAATCGACTCAGGAATCGGGCCGCTGATTTTGTTGCTGTCCAGAGAAAGCGACTTCAACTGGCTCAAGTTGCCAATCGACTTCGGAATCGGGCCGCTGAGTTGGTTGTAATCCAATTCAAGCCGCGTAACATGCCCATAGTTGCAGCTAATTCCCTTCCAATCGCAGGGAGTATTGGTACTATTCCAGCCGTTGTTATTTTTCCAATGCTTCCCTTTCGTGCTGTGATACATATGTAGTAAGGCTTCACATTCAGCTTGGGGAATTTCTGTGACATAAGGACAGATAGAACCACTGATATTCTGATTGCCTGATAGATTGAGAGACGACAGACGCTTCAAATGCTTGAGTGAAGTAGGAATATAGCCACTGAGTTTGTTTTTGCTCAGCTCAAGCCGCTCCAATTGGCTTAAATAGCCAATCGGCACCGGAATAGTGCCGCTGAGTTGGTTGTGGTTCAATTCGATGGTTGTTAATTGGGTCAAGTGACCAAAAGACGGTGGAATCTTGCCGCTCAGTTGGTTATGGGCCAGTTTGAGGCTGGTCAACTGGCTTAAAGTATAACCCATTGAGTTTGGAATTGAACCACTCACTTGATTGTCGCTCAGTTCAAGCCGCGTGACATGCCCATCATGGCATGTAATTCCTTGCCAATCGCAGGGTGTTTTGCTCTTATTCCAACCGGCGTTATTTTTCCAAACGGGGCCATTTGTTTGGCGATAAAACTCATATAAGGATCGACACTCGGCTTGATGAATTTGGGTCACAATGGTACAGACAGAGTGAGTCAAGTGCTTGTCATCTATGATGAGTTTACTTAGACTGGTCAAAGATTTAGGAAATAGTCCACTGAATTGGTTTTGGGCTAAATTTATAAAATCCAATTGATTCAATTGGTTAATCACTTCTGAAATCGTACCCTTGAATTGATTGCCGTTCAGCAAGAGTTCTTTCAATTGGTCCAACTTGCCAAGCAAATCAGGAATAGTGCCACTGAGTTCATTATCATTCAACCAGAGTTTTGTCAATTGGCTCAAGTTGCTAAGGGAATCAGGAATGGGGCCAGTCAAGCGGTTTTTAGCCAAGAACAGATAGCGTAATTGTGTTAAGTGACTTATGGATTGCGGAATTGGGCCGTTGAGCCGGTTGTTATTCAAATGCAGCACGGTGACATGGCCCGATTTGCAGGTGACACCTGCAACCGCAAAGGCACTGTTTTTGCGACTGTGCCAATCACAAGGTTCATTGGTATAACCCCAGTCCCATTTCTTTTTCCAAGCATGCCCCTTGGTGCGCTGATAGAGATCAAGCCGGGCCTCACATTCTGTTTGGGGAATTTGGGTCACTTGGGTACAATCCGTCCGTGCATGGGCCAACGGTAGCCCCAAAAAAAGTAAAGCTAAGACTATCAATTGGATAGATTGATGAAAATGTGTCGTTGTCATAGTATTGGTTCCTCGGTTATGGAGTCCAAAGCTTTAGCTTTGGTGGTGGCCAAATTTCAAGAACAAAAACTTGATCATCGAGTATGAGCTTTGTTGGAATGAATGAGGTTCCCCAATTGCGGTTAACTCAATGAAATATCGGTGCGTTTTTTTTTAGCCTTATTAATATGATGGCTATTGGTGTGTACAGAGTGATATCTGGGGGGCAATTGGAGTTGATTTGGGTTTTGTCAGCCTACTTTTGGCTCCAAGATGGTGGGCAAGCGGGTTGAAAGAGGGTGGTATTTTTGGTGTTCATCGCGCCCGCTTACCCACCCTACATTGCTACATTGCTACCATTGCCCACCGTACCTAATTAAAAGGAACCGGCCGCCTTTAATTTAATGGCATTGATTCTTTCGGGGGAACGACCGTTTCTAGGATCAGCGTCAATGCCATTAAGTTAAGGAACTCTTTGATTTTGCTATATTTTTTTGTTAAAACGCCCGGTCGTGCCATATTTTTCTCTAGGGGTGGGGTCGTAAGTCATTGTTTTTATTGAAAGTAAAAAATCGGGTACCCCACCCTAACACACACACAAATTGATTAAAAATCAATAGGTTATATCTTAACTTAATGGCATTGAGGATCAGCGTGGGTTCTTCTGCTGGTGGCTCAAAGTTTATGAGTGTCAACCGATGAGCCGGTTTCAAGAAATACAAGAACCCAACGGCCATTATGATCAAGGTAACACTCAGTATCGGAAGATAACTTATCCAAATACTAGCGATAATGATAAGAAATAGACTGACGCTTATTATCAGTGCAGAAAGCCAATTGAACCCGTTAATGATGCTATCAAAAAAGCTATGTTTTTTAATAATTTACTGAGTAAGAGAATAATAGGATAGATAGCATATGAGATAGCCAAAAATGAAAAAAGTCCCAAAAAATAGAGCGGAAACCTTTTGTAAAATTGGGCAAAATAGACCGCCCAATTGGACACTGAGATTATCCGGTATCTGTTCAAATAATTCTAATGTCATGGGTAGGTGCTGAAAATTGGGCAACTTATCTATAAGGCCCGAAGATAACGTAAATGCACCCAATTTAAGCTTTTTTTGCACAAATGTTTCAGTGTTTAGGGACGAAGTTGTATTTGCCCAGCCTTTATCTTGGCCTTGAAATTTCTCCACAACCCGTTTAAATTTGATCGCATTGGAAACCACAAGACCAAATAAAGGATCAGTTAAAATGTCATCGGTTGTGATGTCGCCAGTTAAATAAACTCGTTTTCCGTCATTGGATTCGTCAATGTGATCAGCCTTAATTGAAGTCACGTCACCAATATCATGAATTGGAATATTAACAAACAAATTAAGTGAAAGAAAACACAAAAATAACCCAAGAGTTAAAAGGAACGAAAATGATAAGGTAGCAAAAAAAATAGATAGTACTTGGACACCACACGCCAGGGCATAATTTCATGGTAATAGTTCCGATTAAAGGTATACCTGACAGGTTTTGGAAACCTGTCAGGTATAAAGTGGATGAATTATTCAAAATCCATAGAATTAGGTTGTTTCATCAGAGTTATTAACTCTTCTACAATCACTTTGCCAAGCCGCATATATTCAAAAGTCGTTTGGATGAACTGAAAATTTAACACCGTCTCATACACAGGTGGTTCAAATAAATCCTCAGTAACGGGGATTGCCATATACAGTTTGCCATTAACGAAAGACAAATGGATCGGTGTTTTTAACCGACGACGCAATGCCAGTAAACGCTGCATAAACGCCGTCGAAAAAACGTAATTGGCTATAATGGGGTTATCACTATAAACAACAAATTCACGTTCCAATGCCGGCTTTGTTAACTTCAGTAATTGCAAGATTTTTTTAAAACTTAGTTTATTATTGGGTAAAATGAACGTAGTTCCTTCAAAATCCCAATTAACATTGAATATAAAAAATAATCCTTTAAAAATAGTGACAGTATAAGTGTCAACATTCCCTTCATCGTCAATTTCAGTTTCTACTTCTTGTGCATGGACTTCGGAAAATTTTACGTTCTTTCCATCCAAAATACCGCTGACATAATCTTCTCCACTCCAATTTTCAACCCTGTTCCCATACTCTTGCTTAAACAACTGGCTGGTGTGAAATGCTTCAACACTGATGGTTTTTTCAGGAGCATAGCTCAAGTTTTCATCAATCAATGTAACCAAGGAACCAACCACCGCTTTTTTGAAATGAGCCTGATAAGAAGATTTCATTTTCTTATAGGAAATTATGATGACTATAGTGACGGTTATCAGATAGATGGTTGGGGCAAAAAACGCAACGGCTATCATCTCTTCATTATCTACCCCGATAATTGTGACTCTCCTTGCTTCATCTAAGTTAGAAATAATTATCATCATCAAAATGGCGAATATGACCAATATACCGTAGATAATCCCAATGGGTTTTAATTTACTGACAAGAAGTTGGCGTTGTTCTTCAAAAAATAACAACTTGGGTTTAAGGTCGATTTCGTAAAAGGCCTTTAATTCGTTTTGGGTTACCATGTTGGTTTTTTAATTTCATTCGCTGCGCTTTGACATGTGATTTTTAGCCACCACTTGTAGCAAGGTAACCGCCACGCTCCATCCATTGTCAATCAACGGGTTAAGCGTTTTTGGCGGCCAGTTAACCGCCATGCTCGGCAAAGACTTATGATGCACTCCCAATTTTTTTAGATAAGCTTTCGTCCCCTTAAGGGGACGAAATAATTATCTGAATATCTATAGTGAGCAATATAGGGCCAGTCTTTAATTTGAAAACATGTGCCGAAAGAAATCCGATTTATTGAAGAAATCTGATCTCTAAAAAACAAGGAGAGGGCCATGCTTTAATTTGAAAGTTTCTAAAGTCTTTTATGGCCCCCAAATAGGGTTGGAGTCTGTGCCGAAAGAAATCCGATTTCTTGAAGAAATCGGATTTCTAAAAAACAAGGAGAGGGCCATGCTTTAATTTGAAAGTTTCCAAAGT
>QNER01000685.1 GCA_003646175.1 Candidatus Parabeggiatoa sp. nov. 1 | reverse complement strand
TTTTTTATTGGGCGCATAAAAAAGAATAATGTGAGCCGCAAAAGTGATACTATAGCCAAAAAAGCGATAGCATCACGAAGTTCTTAGGACTGACAGGCGTGCCAGAACTTTCGCAGCATACAGCGGTAACCTTGTGGGTATATTATTTTCTGTATAAAGTGAGGAATAACAAAAAATGAATGCGTGGCAAAGACTGGCTTGGATTGAATGGCATCGCAGCACCTTCAAAGGTGAACCCAATCGTGACTTTCTTTGGTTGACGATGTTATTGTTTTTGACGTTGATACTGGCTTTACTGTTATGGGGTGGACGAGCCGGCTTGTTAAATAAATTCGTTGATGTTTCCGTCGGTTACATCGAACACGCCGGGATTCCCATCTGGCTGGCAACGAATAACGTGAGTGGGATTAACAGAGAACTGTTGCAAAACACTGAGTTATCGCAGCAAAACCTCACACTCTATCCTTACCGTGAAGTGGAATGGCATGAAGTGGCTTTACCCAACCAAGGTTATGCAGACACCGGGCCACAAATTTGGGATGCAACCCGAGTGCCTTTTAATGGTTGGGCGGTTTCTTATGACGATCCCTTATGGAAAATGGGCATGAAAACTCAGCCGATTTCAACCATGAACGCAAACGACACCTCTGGTTTACCACTGGACATTATCTTGAATCGAAGTTTATTTCAACAATACTTTGATTGTGCTATTTATGTAGACACCCTGCAAAAAAAACGTTTGCCTTTCACGTTGCCCAATGCCACCGCCCAATCAGATAACTTATATTGTTTGGCTAATGGCACATTGTGGCTAGACATAAAAGTCGGCAGAAACAAGGAATATGTGCCTTTTCATATCCATTGGCAACCCCATATTCCCACCATGCAGAATTTAGCCTTTTTATTTCCACTCAGCACCCTGAATACCTTAAAAATGGTTAAACGCCATGCGAACCTTATCTATTATCCAGAAGCGCAAGCCAATAAAACCACTCGCGTTAAACGGTTAATGATATGGCCGGGCAAAGAAGGCTTATCTGATGAAGTCATGGATAACTTGCTGTTTTGTTTACATAATCCAGATAAAAAGCGTAATCGACTGACGCTGAAACGCGCCCTTCCCAAAACTTGGGTGGCTGCGTGTGCCAAGCAAAATGGTATCCCCCTACAAACCGGAGATGAAATACTAATCCCACCCTTTATCCGAATAACAGAAGAACGAGAAAGTCATTACTTTCAATATAATGCGGAGGACTATCTCACGATTTTATGTAAGAATCATTCAGCATGTCAGCCTTGTAAAACGATCCCCTCTTTACAAAGGCGGCTAGAACAACACGTTGACTGTGGTGATGAAAAAGCCACAATAGATATGATTGCAGCGACGGGCAGTTATCAAAAAGCCTTTGCGTATGTTGAAACTCGCACCGTCCTTGCTACTCAAATCGAAAAAATTAAAGCGTTTTTTGTGCCACCGCAAGACAGTAAAGCCTTTTACATTCATCCGACTTATAATGATGCTTTGGTTCGATTTATGTTTATGGATAAGGTTATGGGCATACTTGAGATAGTCTATGTGGTGTTCTTTCCCCTCTTCTTTGGCATTCTCTTATGGGTGCAAATTGAAATTGTCGTCAAACATCGCAAACATAACTATGGCATATTCCTCGCGAAAGGGATTGCGGGATGGCAAATACATAGAATGGTTTTTCTGCAAATTGGCTTAAGTTTTTTAGTGGCGTTCAGTGCTTCTATACTTATCAGCGAACTGATGCAAGGGTTACTCGCATGGCTATTAGGTGGCGTGACAACAAGCAAACCCTACGTTGATCACATTATCGCCAGTCAATTAGATTTATTGCCCCTGTCATGGTTAGACTACTTGGGCGTAGGATTTGTTGCGCTGGTTTTGTTGGGTGCCATTACGACTTATTTGCTTAGGCGTTTGGTTTCAAGCCGACAGATGGAGCCGGCTTATTTGTTTTAGTGTTAAGCTCAGGAGTCCAAGATTTATCTTGGCACATTCCAGCGGATGCGGGAATCATCAAGCGCATATCCTGAGCCTTTGTACAGGACAAAAAAGTGTTCAAGTCGTGATGCTATCGCTTTTTTGGCGATAGTATCACTAAAAAATAACCATTATGTGAGCCACAAAAGTGATACTATCGCAAAAAAAAAGCGATAGCATCACAAAATATTTTTGGTCCTGTACATAGAACCTGAGTACAACGAATTAGCGAAATAAACGAATAGGCGTTATCCTCTATTTATTATCCACAATACAACTTTTTTTGTCTGAATCAGAATTTTCAGAATTAAAGAATTTTCAGAATAAACGTGATGGATGCAACAAGCTTTATTTTGTCAATTCTGATTCAGACAATTAAAATGTAAAAAAAACAACTAACGAAGTATTATGAATTGTGTTATAGTCGTTAGCCAATTTTGTCGGAATCATAATTTATTTTCAGAATTGAAATAATTCTCCTGATTATAACTTGTTGAAAACTATAACGATATTAATTATACTGAATTGGCATAAATGGTATCATTCACATTCAACCCCTTCGGGGTTGAAGCCTTTTTGATATGGCTTTTCCCAGATTTCACCTGGGGCTATTCACATTTTCAGGCTAAAGTTTCGCTTCGCTAAACTTTAGCCTGAAAACCCCTTCGGGGTTGGCGTGTTGATAAGCTTTAACGAAGGAGAGAACCCACAATAATGATGATGTACACCGAAGAACAATTTGCCGAAGCCGAAACTGATTGGGATTTAGAACGCCTGTACACAGATTTGGCCGCGGCTAAAGGAAAACAACTCACGCTGGTTGAAAAATTACACCTGCGCGGTTTGCTGTGTGGTTATAGTCCCGCTGAAATCGCAAACCAGTGTCAAAAAAGTGCCCGCGGACTTAATGTTGACTTGTGTAACACGTTGTATCAATATGTTAAAACGCTCATTGGCAGAAATAATGAAAGGATGAATAGTTGGCACAATGTCCGCCAATGGCTTGGGGAAGCCGGCTATCAAACCGAATTGGCTACGGAATCTCAATTTGACGCTTCGGTATTGCTAAATGCTTTAGTTAATGTAACAAACCTAAAGGTTGAGAAAAATGAAGATGAAATTTTGATTGATATTAATTTTCGAGTGGCATTAAAAGTCGATTAACAGTGCCCGTAACTTAACATTGATTATTCAACATTGCTTGACAAATTAGGACAACGGGGACTTTCGCAGCCGAGTTTGCCGCCCAATGAACTTGAACAAATGGCAGATATGTTTGTGCGTGTCATAAATGAGGCACCGAATCAATAACCCCCCCACGTTAAGAGGATAACTATTTATGGAACGTAAATAGCAGGTTTTAATCGTAGATGGTGACAATGACGTTTTAACCCACTCTCATGGCGACAAGGGCAATGTGGATTGTGGTTGTAACAAACATTATGAAAAAATTCCCGAAACCCAAACCAATATTTTGTGCAAAGTTCGCCTGTAACGAATGTTAATACCATGGCGATGTCTGGCCAGAAACACATCATCCTGAAAACACAGGAAAAATGGAATCTACATTTAATCTTTATTTTATTCAATACGTTAAAATGACGATCAGGTGGGCAATCAGGTGAAATATCATCGTGACGAATTGAATATAAACGGAACCTATTGTCATTTTAACCTAATTTCCAAGATGAGCGAAATTTAAACAAACATCGAGTATCAGTTGAGTACAACGAATCCCAGAAATAAACGAATGAAGCTTGGAAATTTGTCGCGCTATGAAAAATAATAATCCCCCTTCTCTCAGCTACCGCGATGCTGGTGTTAATATTGACAGCGGGAATCGCTTAGTTGAACGCATAAAACCCATTGCAGCTCGCACCCATCGCCCAGAAATGTTAGGCAGCTTGGGTGGTTTTGGTGCCTTGTTTGAAATACCTTTGGAACGTTATAAAAACCCAGTGCTAGTATCTGGCACCGATGGGGTAGGCACTAAATTAAAACTCGCGCTAGCCTACAATAAATATGACAGCATCGGCATTGATTTAGTCGCGATGTGTGTTAATGACATTGTGACATTGGGAGCCGAGCCGCTGTTTTTTCTGGACTATTACGCGACTGAACATCTTGAAATAGAAGTTGCCACGCAACTCATTGAAGGAATAGGAAAAGGTTGCGAATTGGCTGGGGCCGCGTTGGTAGGTGGAGAAACTGCGGAAATGCCGGGCTTGTATCAAAAAGGCGATTATGATCTTGCCGGCTTTTGTGTAGGCATCGTCGAAAAAACGGCTATTATTGATGGTAATTTAGTTTCAGCCGGTGATGCTTTAATTGGAATCGCTTCGAGTGGGCCTCATTCTAACGGTTATTCGCTCATTCGTAAAATTCTTGAGCTTTCCAAAAATGGTGCAGGCTCTAACTCCCCTTTATCAAATAATGAGAAAATGTCGTTAAATGACGTTTTTGAGGGGCGCAGCTTAGATCAGGTATTATTAGAACCCACCCGTATTTATGTCAAACCGTTGTTACAATTAATGCAACAAATACCCGTGCATGCCTTAGCCCATATTACCGGTGGCGGTTTATTGGAAAATGTGCCGCGGGTGCTACCGTCTGGTTTATGTGCTAATATTAATACACGCAGTTGGCAACGTTCCCCCATTTTTGACTGGCTCCAACAACAAGGTAATATCACCGATAAGGAAATGTATCGGACTTTTAATTGTGGTATCGGTATGGTGATTTGTGTGGCACCAGAAAACCGTGATAAGGCATTGAACTATTTAAAAGAAATGGGAGAGACGGCGTGGACTATTGGCGAGATTGAGGCTCATCCTAGCGAAACCATTAGACTGCACAATACTTAATATTAAGTACCGAAGCACAAATTTTCAGCCGTATCGATCCCACCTTCTCGGTGGGCAACCAAAAGACGT
>QNER01000684.1 GCA_003646175.1 Candidatus Parabeggiatoa sp. nov. 1 | reverse complement strand
CCGCAACTCACCGCCTTTGAAGTTCTACAAGATACCTACACCAAAAATGATGGTGTGTTGTTGGTTCTAGCTCCTAAGGATGGGCAGGTATTTACTAACGAAACGCTAGACGCGGTGGAATGGTTGACCAATGAAGCTTGGCAAATTCCTTATTCTATCCGCGTTGATTCTATTAGCAATTTCCAATATACCTCGGCTTCTGAAGACGATCTCATTGTTGAAGACTTAATCACTGATGCGAAGTCGTTTTCGGAAGCCGATATGGCGCGAGTAAAGGCAATTGCGCTTGCCGAGCCGCTTTTGGTCAACAAGTTGATTTCATCCCAAGCGCATGTCACCGGCATTAATGTCACCGTCCAATTGCCCGACGAAAACCTTGAAACGGTCCTGCCTAAAGTTGTTACCTTTGCCCGCGAACTGGCTGATAAGGTACGCGCCCGTTATCCTCATATTGAGGTCCACCTCACCGGCATCGTGATGATGAATAACTCTTTTCCGGAGGCATTTAAAGGAGATTTGTTTGCCCTTATACCGATTATGTATATGGGGATTCTCATTGTGTTGGGGTTACTGCTGCGTGCTTTTTATGGGACTTTTGCCACCTTACTGGTGATTTCATTTTCCACCGTCGCGGCGATGGGGCTGGCAGGATTATTCGGCATGGTATTGAGTGGGCCGTCGTCGGCAGCGCCAATTATGATTCTCACGTTAGCCATTGCTGATAGCGTACATTTCTTAGTGACGCTTGGACACGAAATGCGAGTCAATGGGCGCGACAAACGCGACGCGATTGTAGAAAGTCTGCGTGTCAATTTGGGGCCCATTTTTTTGACCAGTTTGACCACGGCGATTGGTTTTTTAAGCCTGAATTTTGGTGATGTGCCGCCTTTCCATGATTTGGGCAACATTGTTGCAATGGGTATTGCCATTGCGTTTGTGCTGTCCGTCAGTTTTTTACCGGCACTGATGGCAATTTTACCCGTGCGTGGTGGTAGGGTGCAAACAGCCAGTCAAGCGATGGATCGCCTGAGCGACTTTGTCATCGCGAGGCGACACCCGTTGATGTGGGGTATGGCTGGTATTATGCTGTTGCTGATTGCCTTCTTACCACGCAATGAACTGAATGATGTGTTTGTGAAATACTTTGATGAGAGTTTTGATTTTCGTCGTGCTACCGATTTCACCACCGACAATCTCACCGGTATCTATGATATTCATTATTCTTTGAGTGCTGACGAACCGGGGGGTATCAATAATCCTGAATTTCTGCAAACCGTTGCCGAGTTTGCCGAATGGTATCGCCTGCAACCCAATGTGGTGCATGTTAGCACTATCACGGAGATTTTTAAGCGTCTTAACAAAAATCTGCACAACGATGAGCCTGAATATTATCGCCTACCAGCGCAGCGTGACTTAGCAGCGCAATACTTATTGCTTTATGAGATGTCTTTGCCTTATGGGTTAGATATCAATAACCAAATCAACGTGGACAAATCGGCGACTCGTGTGACTGTTACACTGAAAACGGTGTCTAGCAATGAGTTGCTCGCGCTGGAAAAACGCGCTCAGCAATGGCTGCAAGAAAATGGTTGGCCTTCTATGCAAGACGCGCGTGGGACAAGTACCTCTCTGATGTTTGCTTATATTGGTGCCCGCAATATCCGCAGCATGTTGTTTGGAGCCACAGTTGCGCTGGTGCTGATATCCATTATTCTTATCGTCGCGCTGCGTTCCGTGAAGTTTGGACTGATCAGCCTCATTCCTAATCTGGTACCAACCGCGATGGCTTTTGGTTTATGGGGGATATTGGTCGGGCAAGTGGGTTTAGGACTGTCGGTGGTGGCGGGGCTAACTATTGGTATCGTGGTTGATGACACTATTCACTACCTCAGCCAATATCTGCATGCGCGCCGCGAGAAAGGATTGGCACCCCCGCAGGCGGTGCGTTATGCCTTTCACAGCGTGGGTATGGCATTATGGGTTACTTCGGTTGTGTTAATTGTGGGCTTTTTGATTTTGTCTCTGTCTCATTTTCATATCAATTCCACTATGGGCATCATGGTTGCGATAACGATTATCTTCGCTTTAATGGCCGACTTTTTGTTTTTGCCGCCATTACTGATGAGACTGGAAGAAATGAGTACAACGAATTTTGGTCCTAAACGAATTAGAACTGGTTGAGATGAGATAAAAATCGCAAACAATTTCTGTGGGTATAGCGTTTCCCGATTGGGTTAAATACATTTTTTGATATATATTTTGGAACCCCAGGTTCCACCTGGGGCTATTTACATTCAACCCCTTCGGGGTTGTGCGTTTTCATCTGTAATTGAGTGATTGGTTTTTGTACTTCATGCAATCGGGAAACGCTATAACAACAAATCGAAATGAAGCCTTATTCCCTAAAAAGAGACTCATTCGTTTTTCCCCTTTATTTAAGTATTTATATATATTTTCAGAAAAATAACGTAACGAAACGGATGCTATCCCGCTCGATGGGATAGTATCCGTTAATTTTTATTTGTGAAATTAATTATCTGAACATCTATATGATATAGATTAAGTAAAATGGGAATGTGCCTGTTGCTTTGTGGGGGGCTACTTTCCTATACTCATTTTTTTTTCCCTTATAGGAAATTCCTATGTACAGGACCAAAAAGTGTTCAAGCCGTGATGCTATCGCTTTTTTGGCGATAGTCTCACTCAAACCCTCGTGAAAAAGCAGTGATGCTCACGCTTTTGGTTTTGAGTCTCACTCAAACCCTCGTGAAAAAGCAGTGATGCTCACGCTTTTGGTTTCGAGTCTCACTCAAACGATAGCACTGGTGGTTATGGCATCGATATTTCGCAAAAGTGATACTATCGCAAAAAAAAGCGATAGCATCACAAAATAGCGATAGCATCACAAAATCAATTTAAAATAAATCTGTTATATTTTTTGTCCTGTACATAGAGGAAATTCATAAACCATGTCCATTTTGAAACAACATGCAACACGCCTAGTTGCAATCTTAATCATCGTCATTTTCTACAGCTTCGCTCAGCTCCCAGATATTTCACAAACTGAGCGAGAACAATTGACACAGCGATTTAACTTTTCGCAATTCGCATTGCCCGAAGTACCCGGCCCCGAAAAACGCATTGTGCGAGAGGTTAATCCTAACTTGGCGCATATCTCCGGTTGGATTCGGCCGTCGGTGCGGCCGTGGCGTTAAATGATCTTGACGGTGATGGGTTGTCTAATGATCTATGTTATGTTGAAGTCCGCACTGATCAAGTGATCGTTGCACCCGCGCCCGGCACCGGCACACGTTATCAGCCATTGACACTGTCCGCAGCCCCATTGCCCTACGATAACACGATGGCACCTATGGGTTGTTTGCCGGCTGATTTTAATGAGGACGGCAAAATGGATTTGCTGGTGTATTATTGGGGGCGCACGCCCATCGCTTTTTTGCGTACTGATGAGCAAGCCGAGCAAAAGTATCATCCGGTGGAAATCGTCAAACCTAAAAACGCCGATGATGCCGAACGCTGGTTTACCAACGCGGCTACTGTTGCCGATATAGACGGTGATGGGCACGCTGATCTGATTATCAGCAATTATTTTAAAGATGGCGCGCACATTCTTAATCCTAATGCCACCGTTGCTGACGAAATGCAACACTCTATGTCCCGTGCCTATAACGCGGGGGGTACCTATTTCTTTCTTTGGGAAACGGCCACCGCAAGTAACCAGCCGACTGTGCATTTCCACCAAATTAATGGTACCGAAGTGTTGGATAAACGCAGCACTTATGCATGGACATTGGCATTAGGTGCGGCCGATTTGGATGGTGATCTAATGCCAGAGTTGTACTTTGCTAATGACTTTGGCCCCGATCGCTTCACACAACCGCTCTACCCCCGGCCATCTCAATTTTGCGTTGTTGGAAGGTACACGGGAATTTACCACCCCGTCATCCAAAGTGTTGGGTAAAGACTCATTCAAAGGGATGGGACTCGACTTTGCCGATATAAATGGGGACGGGTGGCTGGATATATTTGTTAGTAATATCGCAGCCGAGTATGCGCTGGAAGAAAGCCATTTTCTGTTTGTCAGCACTGGTGAAATTGAACGCATGAAAGAGGGCGTTGCGCCCTATGTAGATCTCAGCGAACCTTTGGGCGTATCTCGCAGCGATTGGTCTTGGGATAACAAAATCGCGGACTTTGATAACGATGGTGTGCCTGAAATGATACAAACCACAGGCTTTCTGAAAGGCGAGATCAATCGTTGGCCAGAACTTCAGCAAATTGCGATAGGAAACGATGAACTTTTGAAATATCCCAGTTCTTGGCCGCGCCTTAAGCCGGCTGACGAGTTTCATCCCAGCGATGATCTGAGTGGGCACAAACCCAATCCTTTTTACGTGCGAGCCGCTAATGGACGTTATGTCAATATCGCGGCCGCTCTCGGTTTAGATCAGCCGCAAGTGAGCCGGGGTATCGCTGTCGCTGATGTGGATGGTGACGGGGATTTGGATTTTGCGCTGGCAAACCAGTGGGAGGATTCTCACTTTTACCGTAATGATTGCCCAAACGGGTGCGGCCAGTTTTTAGGGCTGCACGTTAGGCGGCCGGTTAACAGGGATGAAAACGAGCAAGTTGTTGTTTATAAAGGCCATCCTACCAATCCAAGTTATCCTGCCGTCGGTGCGGCCGCCAAAGTGATTTTGCCAGATGGTGAATGGTGAAATGTACGGAACAAAAATTATAATCGTTTGATTTTAAAGTATTTCGTGATGCTATCGCTTTTTTGGCGATAGTATCACTTTTGCACTTTAAGTATTTCGTGATGCTATCGCTTTTTTGGCGATAGTATCACTTTTGCACTTTAGTATTTCGTGATGCTATCGCTTTTTTGGCGATAGTATCACTTTTGCACTTTAGTATTTCGTGATG
>QNER01000683.1 GCA_003646175.1 Candidatus Parabeggiatoa sp. nov. 1 | reverse complement strand
GATTCAGCCCTTGCCTTTGTCCAAACTGGCCGAGGCTAAAATGACGGCGGTTTCGACACTTTATGTTCCACCTCATGCTGAGGCACCGGTGGATAATGAAATGATGGCGCGTTTGGGGATGGCCCCTGTGGTGAAAATCATTAATGATTAATGATTAATGATTTAAATGAAATTTAAACGCGTCGGCAAAATTCGCTCTGCGAAACTTTTGCCGACGCGATTGTTTTTAAAAATAGACATTATTGGAAATAAAAAATACTTAAGCGGAATAAAAATGGGATCAAGTTTTAGAACTCGTTGGAGCCTCCTTTTCACCACCCCAGGTTGCCACACTCATCAAAAATTTTACCTTAAATTTTAAGTAGATAACGCTAATGGCCGAAAATTTTCTCTGGGGCGAATTGACTGTCTCGCGGCAAGGTGATAGAGTGTTTTTTCCGACGTGCGGTAAGTGGACAGGCGCTGGACGGGCGCGGCCAGCGCTGGAGTCCAAACCTTCAGGTTTGGACAGGCGCTGGAGTCCAAACCTTCAGGTTTGGACGTGCCAAAGCTAAAACTTTGGACTCCATACAAAATTTAAACGGTGTCAATTCATGTTGCAAACCGGTTCTACGCCAAATTTAGGTAAAGAGGTTTGTTTGGTTCAAATGCCTTATGGGCCGCTCAAACAGCCTCATCTTGGTTTGTCCATTCTCAAAGCGACGCTCAAGGATACCGAGATAACGGCCTCGGTTTTTTATGCCAATCTGTTGTGGGCGGAAAAAATCGGTGTTTATATTTATAATCATATTTCTGATAGTGAGCGGTATAATTTGGTAGCTTCGTTCCCTTTTTCTGAGGCGGCTTTTCCCGATTTTAAACCTAATCAGAGTGACTATTTTCACCATGTCCAAATCAGTGTGCAACGCTTAGAAAATTTCCTAGCGCGTCTTAAGGCCCAGAAAAGTGCCCAAGCGTTACTTTGGGAGCTGCGTCAGAGCGCAAAAGTTTTTATTAATCATGCGGCTGAGGAAATTTTATCGTTGCAACCGCGCATTGTGGGTTGCACGTCAATGTTTCAGCAGCAGTGCGCGTCATTGGCTTTGTTACAGAAAATCAAGGCCTTAAACCCTGCCATTGTGACGATGATGGGGGGCGCTAATTGCGAAGCCTCTATGGGGGTGGTGACTCATCAAAAATGCCCTTGGGTTGATTTTGTGGTGTCAGGTGAGGCCGATCTGATTTTTCCTCAGTTATGTGAACGGATACTGCGCTCTGGGCCTGAGTTGAGTGTTCATGAATTACCAGAGGGTGTTTTGGGGCCGGCTCATCGTCGTCATGGCGGGTACGCGCAGGTGGAACAATGTCCGCCCAGAGCGAAAATTATGGACATGCAGAATTCTCCCACGCCAGATCATGATGATTATTTTAGCGCCTTGCAAGTCTCGGCCATTGGCGATCTGATAATGCCGGCCGTGCCGATTGAAACTTCTCGGGGGTGTTGGTGGGGCGAGGTGAGTCACTGTGCCTTTTGCGGCATTCAAGGTGACAATATGAATTATCGCTCCAAAGCGCCGAGTCGTGTTATCAAGGAATTTGAAGAACTGTCACAACGCTATCAAACCAAAAACTTTTTTGTGGTTGATAGTATCCTTGATATGCAATATTTTAAGACGGTTATCCCAACGCTGGCGGAACAGCAAAAAGGCTATAATATTTTTTATGAGACCAAAGCCAATTTAAAACGCGAGCATTTGCAGAAAATGGCTGAGGCGGGCATCCGCTGGATTGAAGCCGGGATAGAATGCTTGGATAATACTTTGCTCAAAAAAATTGGCAAAGGTAGCACCGTCCAGCAAAATCTTCAGTTGATGAAATGGGCGCGGGAAATGGGCATTTTTAATTGTTGGCAAATGCTGTATGATATTCCCGGCGAGGAGGATGCGCTCTACCTCAAATTGGTCGACTGGTTGCCCAAGATTTCGCATTTACAGCCGCCGTCTAATCTGTGGTTTTTTGAATATCATCGTTTTAGTCCCGTTCAAAGGCAACCGGCACTTTTTGGTCTCAAGCTTTCACCCCACCGTTCCTATTCTTATATTTATCCTTGGGATGAGCAAGCCTTAGAGCATTTTGCTTACTATTTTTATGACGAGAGAAAAGAGCTAACAACTGTTGCTTGATTTCTATCTAAATCTATGCAAAATTTATCATATGAGTAGAATATATAGCATAAGTCAATTTGCAAAAAGAGTTGGTAAATCCGTCTTAACACTCAGAAGATGGGATGCTTCTGGCGAATTTTTAGCCAAAAAGCATCATTCTGGACATAGATATTATTATGACGAATCTGATGTCAGACGATTATTGGGGAAAGTATAAAAAGGATATAAAAAAAGTAATTACCAATGAAAGTGACTCGAATTCTCAAGAGTAAGAATTTAAATAAAGGTAAATACCAACAACTGGAAGAACAGGCCGAACGATTAGGCCAAGTTCGTTCAGAAGTTTGGCATTCTTTCGGTTCGATTAACGGTGTGTCTATCAAAAGCGATAGGATAATCCGTGACCAGTGGCTCAAGGAAAAACGTCGTTTTAATGTTTCCGCCAATGCTTGGAAAGAAACTTTACGGGATAGCTTTGGTAATATAAAGGCTAATCGGGAATCTGCCAAAGAAAAAGTCAGAAAGGTACTTTATAAACAAGTTTCTGATGAGAAAAAACGTGTTGAACTTTATAAAAAACTGAAGTCTGATAATTGGACATCTGATAATTATTTAAGACGTTTAATGCGTAAATATTGGAAACACGGATGTAATCACACTTATAATCAAATAGTCGTGCGTTCTGATAATTATACGACGTTCCAACTAGGCGGACATGCTTGGATCAAGATTCCTAGTTTGCAAAAGGGAAAACGAATAGCGATTCCATTAAATACAACGGTTGAACCGACCGGCACTTTGCGAGTTATTTTAAAAGATGATGAGGTTGAAGTTCACTACACGATAGAAATTACTGAAAATCATAATTGCGGTTCGGCAACCATTGGGATAGATAAAGGATACACCGAGGTTTTTGTTGATTCTGAAGGCGAACATTATGGCGAAGGTTTGGGGAAATTACTGACTAAGCACAGTGATAGACTTAAGAAAAAATATCAAGCCAGAAATAAGATTCGGGCGATTGCAAATAAAAAACATCATAAAAAACCCAATATTATTAAAAATAATTTAGGGCGGAAGAAATTAAATCGCCAAAATGAAAAAGTTCAATCTCAGGTTAAAGATACGATTTATCAAGCAACACACAAGCTGGTTGATAAAGCTGAAGTTATCGCCGCTGAAGACTTAACCTCACCTATAAAATCAAGGAAATTTGAAAAAAACATTATAAGAAGACTATCCGCTTGGACAAAAGGCGTGATAGCAACGGCTTTAGACACGATTTCTCGCCGAAGAAGTTCTTCGGTCATTCTTGTCAATAGCGCGGGAACGATGCAAATGGATAGCCGTTATGGGATTCTTTTAGGAAAACGTAGCGGAGATTCCTTTCACTGCTTCGACGGGGTGGTGTTACAAGCTGATGAAAATGCTGCGCAAAACGTTTTAGCAAGACTTCACTTTCCTACGATAGATCGTTGGACACCTTGGCAAAAGGTTAAGTCCATCTTGTTAGAACGGACTGAGCGACAACGGTTGGGACTGCTCAACCAGGACTCTAGTTGCAATCGATGCGGGTTATCAACAGAGAGCGAATTACATATCAATCGTTTTGAGTAGATTTTTAGGAACAGCAACGGCCAATTTACCTGTTATATGATAACCGAGAATTGCAACGACCGGGCTTACGCGCTTTGCGTGATCGTATCAAAAGTTGGCAACGAGAATGGGGGACGACAGGCTTAATACATAATCAACCTAAAAAGGGGGTTGAGCCGGCCACGTTGGTGATGATCGATGAAGGCGAACAAATAGAAATAACTGATACGAGGCCGTGTGCCATCCAAGCTGAATTTTACCTCAAGGGGTTGTCTCGACAAATTTATCATATCTGCGATCAGGCCCGTAAACCTGAAGGTATTTTAAGGGGGCTTCAGTCCAAATATAATAGGAATTGTGCGTGGGAGGAGATTGAACCGAGTGTTCAAGAGTTGTGTGAACAAGGATTATTACTTAATCTGAACGGTTATTTTTTGAGTTTAGCCGTGCGCGGCCCATTAAAGCCAATGCCCAGTTTAGCCGATTCTCCCAGCGGCGGCATTAAAAGTATTGCCTATGCTAAAACGAAAACTATACTGAAAGTACAACTTCTTTTAGGAATAAACGGATTTTTAGGATTTTCAATTTGAGGATACATTGGCTAAACTCAACCAAGCCCTCACCCAAAACCCAAACGACATGCGGGCCATTGCTAACCGCGGCGAAACTTGTCGACTGATGGGCCGTTATGAAGAAGCGGTGGCGGACTTTAGCCGAGTCATTGACTTAGAGCCTAACCACGCTTGGGCGATTGCCCACCGAGGCGCGGCCTATCGCGGGATGAAACGTCAACAGGCCGCGTTGGCTGACTTAAACGCGGCTATTGACCTCAAGCCCGACTACGCTTGGGCGCTCGTTCACCGGGCTAATATTTATACTATAATGATGCGCTATGAGGACGCATTGGTCGATGTTGACAAGGCGCTCGCCGTCAATCATACTATTATCCCTCATTGGCCGGGTGAACGCGGATTGTTACTCAGTTATCTTGGGCGGTATGCACAGGCCATTGCGTGTTGTGAGCAAGGCTTGAAAGCAAACCCAGATGACTTTGTGACTTTGTACACATTAGCCGTCATCAAGGCGCGTCAGAACGGACTGACCGAGGCCCAAGCCGACATCGACAAAACGCGAGCGGCCGCACAAGCGATGGTGAATACAGAGGAACGGGCCCTTGCTCTTTACCGACTCGGTGGTTTGATGGCCCTT
>QNER01000682.1 GCA_003646175.1 Candidatus Parabeggiatoa sp. nov. 1 | reverse complement strand
TTGAAATTCAGTGCTTGATAAGTGAGCGACTGGCCCTCAAACACGACGGCAAGATTGGACGGTGTTTTGTCGACTTGTTCTTGGAACAAGTCAACTATTGTCTTATCAACAGGATAATCGGTTTCCGTTTGGTTCCAAGCGATTAATTGTTGTTGCTCTGTTTCGGTTAGCAGAGGTAATTGAGAGAGCGATTGCGTTGGATTACTGACAATGCCCTCTAATAAAACTTGGAAGTGCTCTACAAAACGTTCAATCGTCGTCGCATTAAATAAATCCGTATTGTAGTCACAATCTAATACCAGTTCATCTCCGATATCAGTGAGGTTGATGCTGAGATCGAAAGCCGTGAAATGGAGTGGTTGAGAAAACCATTCGACTTCCAATTCAAATAACTTTGGTAATTCTGAGGGTTTGTCCAGGTTAAAGGTCACCGAGACCAGAGGCGTGTGGCTACTCTGTCGCGGTAAATTTAACTGATTGATTAAATTGGCAAAAGGATAATCCTGATGTTCGTAAGCGTCTAATAAAATACCTCGTATGGTCTTCAGGTAGGCTAAGAAGATTTCAGGCCCAGCTATGTGAGTTTGTATAGGCAGCAAGTGAGTACAATAGCCCACCAAGTTATCACGGCCCTCAAGATTTCGTCCCGCCACTGGAATACCGACCAAAATGTCGTTTTGCCCGGTTATTCGGTAAAGCCAAATCGTGTAGGCCGACAGAAAGGTCATAAATGCTGTGCAACCTTGTTTTCGACTCAAGGCCTTGAGGTTCTGACAAAGCAACGCTTTCAGCCGTACTGTTTGTCTATTCCCTCTATAAGACCTGATTGGAGGATATAGATGGTCTGTTGGTAAGTTTAAGACCGGGATAGACTCAGCAAATTTGTCCAGCCAATAGGCTTCTTGGGCTGCCATTTCTGTCGTTTGAAGTGTCTGCCATCCCACATAGTCACGAAATTGTAAAGGTGGTTCAAGTTGGCAAGTTATCCGTTGACAAGCGGCCGAATAAAACGCGCCCATTTCTTGAATGATAAGACTCATCGACAAACCATCAACTATAATATGATGCGCTGTCAAAACCAATAAATGGCGGTCTTCTTCTAATTTAACGAGATGAACACGGATAGGTGGGCCTTGGGTTAAATTAAAAGGCTGACAACTTTCTTGCTCTAAAAACGAAGTCACAGTACTGTCGCGTTCTTGAGCCAAATTTCCTGACAAATCAACGAACGGCACTTCTATGGAGACAGAAATTGCTGAAAATCACCTTCACGACTAATAACGGTTCGTAAGGCGTCATGACGGTTGATCACTTGCTGTACCGCTTGACGCATGGCTGCCAAGTTCAAATTTCCTCGTAATTGTAAATGAAGGTGAACGTTATAAGCCAGTGAACCTTCGTCTCCAATTTGAGTCAAAAACCAGAGCTGTTTTTGAGCTTCTGTTAACGGCATTTTCGGTGTCTGAGTCACACTGAGCGTTCCGTTCGAGACGTTGAGGGTTGTTGGGGAACCGGCGGAAGTCGATTGACTATGATATTTTTTGCCGTTGGGTTTGTTGCCAGTGGGCGTTGGGTTTGGAGGTATAAACCCTCCTTGTCGTAATTCTGCGATGCTTTCCTTAACCGCCTTGATGAGATATTCAATATCTTCATCGGTATGTGCGGTTGACAAAAACGCATTGCGACCTTCCCAGATGTAAACGCCTTTATCAAGTAAATGGTAGAACAATAAATCCAGATTACCTGAGTAAGAAAAGCGGAAAAGAGAACCAAAATGCCAAATCCGAATAGAGACATTCTCGGCTTCAAAATAGCTATTTAAGGTATCTACTAATCGAGTCGTACGCTGATTTAACTGTTCTTGAAGTGTGCGCCCTTGTTTCTTAATTTCTGTCAGAACGGCTAGGGAGGCCGCCATCGCCAGTGGATGTTTGCAGAAGGTACCGGCAAAAAAGGTCGTATCAGCTTGCGGATACGACGCATCTCCGTAGTTCCAAAAACCACCATCAATACCATCCAGATAAGCGGCTTTGCCGGCAACAACGCCGATGGGCATTCCGCCGCCCACAATCTTGCCATAAGTGGCAATGTCAGCTTCAACACCAAACCAAGCTTGTGCGCCACCTGGATGAATCCGAAATCCGGTAATCATTTCGTCAAAAATTAACGGAATATTTTCCTTAAGCGTCAACTGGCGCAATTTAACCAGAAAATCTTTAGGTTGTAAATTGGGACGACGGCTTTGTACGGGTTCAACCAACACGGCGGCCAATTCATCAGCATAAGCTTGTATCGTTTCTAACGATTGGGGATTGCCATAATCCAGCATTAAAACATCGGCGACCATATTGGGTTTAACACCAGGAGCCATCGGTATGGCAGTGGGATCATCGCTAGAGAGTGCCTCTCCCAACGTGCCATCAAAATGACCGTGATAGGACATAGCAAATTGGACAATCTTATCGCGACCCGTTGCCGTACAGGCCAAACGCAATGCTGTCATCACCGCTTCAGTCCCGGAATTGCAAAATGTGACTCGTTCCATTCCAGTGAGCTCACAAATCAACTGTGCGACCTCCCCAGCTAAAGGGGTTTGCAAACCCAACTGCAGATTTTCCTTGGCTTGTTTTTCTATCGCTTCGGTAATAAAGGTCGGCTGATGCCCAAACAGATTCACACCAAATCCCATCGTGATATCTATATATTCATTACCGTCCACGTCCCACGTTTTGGAACCCTGTGCCCGTTTTCCAACAATGGGATAAAGCAGTTCTTTGGTTGACAAACGGAAACCGGCCGAGGCACGACTGTCTGCCAACACCGGACGATAATGTTGGGTCAATTGTTTGGATTTGGGTGTTTTTTGGGTATAACGTGCAATAAGTGCTTCCAAATGATGTTGTTGCTGACGAGTGAGTCCTTTAGCACGAATTTCAGCAACTCGCCAAGGTGGCAAAGGCGAATTTTGAGTTTCAACTTTCTTCCTCGACTCAATCTGCCTGCTTTTTTTCCATTGCTCTTTTCCCGTTCCTTCTTGAGTGCCGCGCAAAACGTCTAATTGTTGAGACATCAACTGAGACATCGCTTGAGTCTGTTGAGATACGGCTTGAGTTTGTTGAGATACGGCTTGAGTTTGTTGAGATACGGCTTGAGTTTGTTGAGACATCGCTTGAATTTGCTGAGTCAGGATGCGTTCTAGTACCGTATCAGGTGCGGTTTTAGCGAGTTCTTGAGCTCCAGAACTAAGCAAGTTATTACTGTCAGCTACAATATGAGTCAGTGGCGGTTGAGCGGGTGCTGAGTCAGTCAAAGCGACTTCTTCTGGCAACTGTTGATCGATGTAAGTGGCTAATGCTTCAGGCGTATTTAATTCCTCAAAAATTTGACGGATAGTAAACGTCAAGCCAAAGTGATTTTCAATCTGTCGTATCGCTTGCGCTATGACGAGAGAGTCGGCCCCCATTTCCACTAGTGGCATGGTAATGTCTATTTCAGCCGGTGCTATTTGAAGTAATTCGGCGAGCAAATGACGCACGGTTGACAAAATGGTGTCCTTGCGCGACGGAATCTCTTTATGAGTTTGAGTATTTGTTTCAAAAGTTTGCTTTGGCATAACAGATTCTTCTTGGTTAATCCAGTAGTGTTGACGTTGGAACGGATAAGTCGGCAATGATGGGAGCCGACTGCGTGGATAGTCGTTATCATAAACGCTCCAATTAATCTCAGCGCCTTGTACATATAAAGTAGCTAGGCTACTCAATAATACCTGCCAATCGGCTGGTTTCTGTTTGAGTGAAGCTAACCAATTTGCAGAGGTTATGCTTGGTTGGCAACCTTGACCTAAATTAGATAAAACCGGTTTAGGGCCGATTTCTAAAAAGCATTCATAACCTTGTTCAAAAAGTGTCTTCATCCCGGTCAGAAAATTCACCGTTGACCGAGTGTGAGTCCGCCAATACTGTGCATCAGGCACTTTTTCTAATATTTGCCCGGTCACATTGGACATTAATGGAATACGTGGTTTTTGAAATGACACTTCCCTTGCCACTTGTTCAAAGGCATCCAACATGGGTTCCATCAATGGTGAATGAAACGCATGTGACACTTGTAATTTGCGTGTTTCAAGGCTTTTTTTCTCAAATGCGGTGACAATGTTAAAAATGGCCTCTGATTCTCCCGAAATGACCACGTTGTTAGGTTCATTTAAAGCGGCTATTGACACAAGTTGACTGTAAGGCTCTAGCGCGGCAGTGACTTGTGCTTCTTTTGCAAACACCGCCACCATTTCACCCGTTTGGGGCAATGATTGCATTAAATTGGCACGTTCGGCAACCAGTTTTAAGCCATCTTCTAGGCTAAACACTCCAGCCACACAGGCAGCAACATATTCACCAATGCTATGCCCCATTACCACGGCCGGTTTTATACCCCACGATTGCCAGAGTTCAGCCAGTGCATATTCTAACGCAAACAAGGCTGGTTGGGTATAAGCGGTATTATCCAAATAGTTGTCGTTCCCATAAAGTACTTTAAGCAAAGGTGTTTCTAAATAAGGCCGTAAAATGTCATCACAACGTTCAAGTGTTTGACGAAAAATAGGTTGCGTTTCATACAGTTCCCGCCCCATGCCCACATATTGTGAACCTTGCCCGGTGAATAAAAAGGCGATTTTGGGTGGTTTGTGGTTGGACTTTAACACACCCCTAAATCCTATCGAACGAGGTGACTTGTTAAAAGCACTTAGTTGTTCTCGCAATTGTATTGTAGAATCGGCGAGAATAGCAAGGCGGTGGTTAAAATGGGTACGTCCCGTATTCGCCGTAAAACAAATATTGGCGAGCGTGTCTTCTGAGTTGGATTGAAGATAAGTGTCATAGCGTTGTGCCAAGGCTTGCAATGCCGAGTCATTTTTGGCCGATAGGGTAAATAGGTGTTTGGGACGTTCCAGAGA